>JAFYSI010000103.1 GCA_017559425.1 Alistipes sp. | reverse complement strand
CGTATGTGAGGATTTCTAAGATGAGCACAACGAGAAAGTAGCCCAATTAGGCGATTTCTAATAGTCCTGGCTGAACATTCTAAGACGCTTATCAAGCTCATCATACTGGTAGTCCGAAATCATCGACACGCAACCACGCAAGCCCTCGCGAGAGCTGCCTGTAGGTGCGAGTGTGATAGCTGAGATACCATAGTAGATAAGTTTGTTGATAAGCTGCTCGCCTGTCATATCCTTGTAGCCGAACGTAAAGAAGAAGCCATCGCTAACCTCCTGCTCACAATCCTTGTCATAGACAATGTGGAAGCCATTCTTGACCATAATCTCCTTAACACGCTGAGCACGACGTGCATACTCGCGTGTGTGGCCCACGAAGTCGAGGCGGCCATCAGAGGCTGCACGGAACATAGCTGCAAGAGCATACTGTGCAGAGTGAGGAACACCCGATGACAATACGTAGAGGATGTTGAAGATGAAGTTACGACGGAACTGACCGTCGTTGCCATACTTCTTAGCCAAGGCATCGTAGCAACGCTCAGCAAGAGCTGGGTTCATAGCCACGATAGCGATACGCTGACCCGCATACGAGAACATCTTTGAACCTGACAAGAGGTGCAAGCAGTTGTTAGTATAGCGAGCTACAGATGGCTGGTAAGGAGCCTCAAATGGCTTAGAGCGGTCCTCGCGGAAGTCCATATTGAGGTATGCCAAGTCCTCGACAACGATAACGTCATACTTAGTAGCCATACGGCCAATAATCTCCAACTCAGCCTCGTTGAGACACATCCACGTTGGGTTATTAGGGTTAGAGTAGACGATACCGCTGATACGGCCTGACGACAACACCTCCTCGAGCTTAGCCTCCAAAGTAGCACCACGATAGTCGATAACGTCGAACGACTCGAAGCGGATGCCCTGTACTTTGCACTGTGCCTTCTGCACAGGGAAGCCTGGGTCGATGAAGAGGATAGTGTCGCGGTCCTCACGCATCTGCGAAAGTGCCATAAATGTAGCAAAAGCACCCTGCATAGAGCCCACTGTAGGCACGATGCATACTGGAGGAATGTCGAGGTTGATGAATGCCTTGATGAAGCGTGATGCCTCCTTAGTCAAAGGCTCGATACCTGTGATGAGAGGGTACTTCGAACCTACACCAGCAAGCAATGCCTCGTGCTCAGCCTCGATACCAATCATCTCGGCTGGCAAGCCTGGCTCACCAATCTCCATACGGATATACTCGACGCCCATCTTGGCCTCGATATCCTTTACAACACTTACAAACTGGCGGATAGATGCAGCACCAAGCTCCTTGGCGTTGCGAAGTCCATTGGCGATACAGATGTTATCGACCGTCTGCTTATCTAATGGTCTATCCATACTATTTCTTGATTGAGTTGTCATAACCTGCACGTACTGCAGCAAGGTTCTTCTCTATCACCTCCTCACCCTTACGTGCGAAGATGCGACGGATACCTGCCTCGATCTTCTCAAACTCGATGTCGAGCATAGGGATAGCTGCACCGAGCAACACCATATTAGCTGCCTGGAGAGGTGCACCAGCATCCTTCGCAAGCTGCTCAACATTAAGAGATACACAGTTAGGAAGTGCTGCAAGATGACGGTTAAGCTCCTCCTCTGCGGGGTAGTTAGGGATATTGATGAAAGGAACGTTAGATGTTACAACCCAACCATCCTTCTTCAAGTACTGCAAATAGCGGAGTGCCTCCATAGGCTCGAGCGAGATGATGATGTCTGCACCACCCTTAGCGATAAGGTCAGAGGCAATAGGCTCAGTCGAGAGACGCAAGTTACTCTGAACATCACCACCACGCTGGCTCATACCGTGAACCTCAGCCTGCTTGATGTTCCAACCCTCGGCCATAGCAGCCTCGCCAATAACTGTTGCAATCGACAGAATACCCTGTCCGCCGACGCCTGCCAAAATAATATCTTTCTTCATAATTGTTTCGTTACTTTGTTAGCATTTGTCTGCATTACTCCTGCTTTGCAGCAGCCTTAGCCTTAGCGTGACGCTTAGCTGTCTGGATACACTCACGACGTGGGATGATTACTGATACACCGTTGTACTCGATCTCCTCGCGGATAGTAGCCTTGATCTCGTCCATATTCTTTGGAAGTGGCACCACAACACGTACGTGGTCAGGGTGTACGCCCAAGCCACGGCAGATATCCTCAATCTTGCCAGTACCTGCTGAGTCCTGACCACCTGTCATACCTGTGGTGAGGTTATCAGAGATAACAACGACAACGTTAGCACGTGAGTTAACGCAGTCCAACAAGCCTGTCATACCTGAGTGTGTGAATGTAGAGTCACCGATAACTGCGAATGCTGGGAACTGACCTGCGTCAGAAGCACCCTTAGCCATAGTGATTGAAGCACCCATCTCAACGCAAGCGTGCAAAGCCTGGAATGGAGGCAAAGCACCGAGAGTGTAGCAACCGATATCGCCGAAGATGCGTGGGTTCTCATACTCTGCAGCAACCTCGTTGAGGGCCTTGTACATATCGCGGTGACCGCAACCCTGGCACAATGCTGGTGGACGTGCTACTACGATGTCGTCAGCCTCGAGGTTCTCCAATGCTGCCATACCCAATGACTTGCGAACAGAGTCTGGGTTGAGCTCGCCAACGCGTGGAAGATCGCCAGTGAGACGGCCCTTAACCTCAACAGTTGAAGGAACGATACCGCGTACCATCTCCTCAACAACAGGCTGGCCCTCCTCCATAACGAGGATCTCCTTAGCACCGTCAGCAACCATCTTCTCGATGAGCTCTACTGGGAGTGGATACTGCGATACCTTAAGCACACTACGCTCCTTGCAGTCAGCAGCATTCTCCATATAGTAGTTGTAAGCGATACCTGTGCAGATAACACCACGCTCAGGGTTAGTACCCTTAGTGTACCAGTTGAACTTAGACTCTACAGACGCCTTGAGCAAGTCATCCTGCTGCTCGAGGAGCTTCACATAACGTTTCTTAGCAAATGCTGGGAGCAAGATCCAAGTGCGTACATCCTCAGGACGATTGATCTCGTTCTGCTTGCGTGGCTCGTCAGTGATGTTGACAACGGCACGCGAGTGAGCCATACGAGTTGTTACACGCATCAACACTGGGAGCTTAACAGCCTCAGAGAGCTCGAACGCTGCACGAGTCATCTCGTAAGCCTCCTGCTGTGATGATGGCTCGAAGATAGGCATCATAGCGAACTTACCGTAAAAGCGTGAGTCCTGCTCGTTCTGTGATGAGTGCATTGATGGGTCGTCAGCAGCAACAACTACCAAACCACCATTAACACCTGTCATTGCAGAGTTTACGAATGGATCGGCAGCAACGTTCATACCTACGTGCTTCATACACACAAGGGCACGCTTACCCATATACGACATACCGAGAGCACCCTCCATAGCGGTCTTCTCGTTAGTAGCCCAGCGGCAGAAAATCTTGTTCTCAGCATCGCCACGCTTCTCCTCGCGGAGCTGAATGAATTCGGTAATTTCGGTTGACGGAGTACCAGGGTATGCATACACACCTGACAGGCCAGAGTCGATGGCGGCCTGAGCAATGGCCTCGTCACCGAGAAGTAGTTTTCTCATATCTTTAATGGTTTTAGGTTTGTCTATTTGTCAAAGTTACAACTTTTTTCTTATTCTAAGAAATAAAACATAAAAAAAGTGCGAATGGCAGTCTCGAAAACCGCTCATTCGCACATTCTTTCTGTTTGGAGTAATCGACCCTATCGTCAAAATTACTTAATAGCAATTGCGTCGATCTCTACAAGAGCACCCATAGGAAGAGCTGCAACCTGGTAGCAGATACGAGCAGGCTTCTCGCCAGTGAAGAACTCAGCGTAAATAGCATTCATAGCTGCGAAGTCAGCGATGTCTGCGAGCAACACTGTAGTCTTAGCTACATCGTCGTAAGAGTAGCCAGCCTCGTTGAGAATATGACCGAGGTTAGTGAGTGCCTGACGAGTCTGTGCCTCAACGCCCTCAGCCATCTTACCTGTAGCACCGTCGATTGGAAGCTGACCAGAGATGTAGAGTGTTGCGTCGTGAGCGATAGCCTGTGAGTAAGGGCCTACTGCCTTAGGAGCCAAAGGCGAAGCGATAACTTTTTTCATTTTTTTATCAGTTTTAAGTGTTTTGTACTATCTTTGTACGACAAAGATAACTAAAATTTAGCAGAAAACGATGAAACGAACAATATTATTTTCGCTCACACTCCTCATTGTAGCACTTTTCACTATTGGTTGTTGCGACTGTCGCAAGCGTAGCAAGCTCGAGAAGCCATTGGTGGGCACCACCTGGCAGCTTGTTCAGATTATGGCTCACGACGTAACACCCGATGGTGACAGTTACACCCTACTATTCCGTAGCAATGGCACAGCAACGGGCAAGGGCGACTGCAACGTATTTACAGCAACCTACCGAATGACAAGCTCGCGTGAGCTGAGCATCAGCGACATAGGCTCTACACGCCGTCTATGCCCCAATCAGGAGGCCGAGAATGCCTTCTTCGACCTTCTTGAAACGGTGACGCACTACGAGATGGATGCCGACATAATGTTGCTTCTCTCGAACGGCACGCTTGTGGGTATGATGAAGGCCCTACCTGCCGAGCAGGAGCTCGACTACTTGCCGTTGTAGGTATTCATCGTACGGTCGGGACCAACCGAAACGAACGACAACACCGCATCGCCAAAGAGCTTAAGACGCTCAGGCATAAGTTTGTTCTCCTCATCGGTGAACTCACCCAACACATAGTCTACCTGACGGCCACGAGCAAAGTCGCCACCCACGCCAAAGCGTAGGCGTGAATACTGGTTGTCGCCCAAGAGCTCAGTGATATTCTTCAGACCATTGTGGCCACCCTCAGAACCATTCTTACGCATACGGAACGCTCCAAATGGGAGTGCTATATCGTCAGAGATGACGAGTAGGTTTTCGCGTGGTATACGCTCCTGATCCATCCAATATCTCACAGCCTTACCCGAGAGGTTCATATATGTCGATGGCTTGAGCAAGAATACCGTGCGACCACGATGTTTAAGCGTGGCCATAGCACCATAACGTACCGTCGTAAAAGAGATATTGGATGCCTCAGCTAAGGCATCCAACACTCTGAATCCAATGTTGTGGCGGGTAGCAGCGTACTCCATTCCGATGTTGCCCAGCCCGACAACAAGATACTTCATAATAGCTTCGATTAGAATCCTAACTATTACTTCGCAGCACGTGAAGCACGTGTTACACGAACAGCACAAACTGCAGTAGTTGCAGGAGTTACGAATGTAAGGTTCTCGTGCTGAAGATCGCCTACGAAGATAGTCTGACCAACCTTCAAAGGAGTTACGTCAACAACGATCTCGTCTGGAATATAATCAACCAAAGCCTTAACTGTGAGCTTACGAGCTGAGAGAGCGAGCTTACCACCGATCTTAACACCCTCTGCGTTACCAGTAAGACGTACTGGAACGTTAACTGCAACAGGCTTACCCTCCTGAACACGGTAGAAATCTACGTGGAGAACCTGCTCACGAACTGGGTGGAACTGAACCTCACGCATAACTGCCTTCTCGATAACACCGTCGATGTTGAGCTCTACAATGTAAGAGTTAGGAGTGTAGATGAGCTGCTTGAGCTCCTTTACGTCAACAGTGAATGCCTTCTCCTCGCCACCACCGTAAACAATGCAAGGTACCTGACCCTCGCGACGTGCTGCCTTAGCGAACTTCTTACCGAAGTCGTTACGTGCAGTACCAACAATCTGAATTGACTTCATAAGTACTTAAATATTAATAGTTTAACTTCGATACCACTCAGCTGCGATAGTCACTCGCAACCCCATAGACATCTGCTTTTGGACCGCAAAGGTAATAAAAAAACCTCAATTACCAACTTTTTGTGCTAATTTTCAGCAACTTCGCCCCGTTTCGATAGGCCGACAACAGGCCTTATTACAGCTCGCGGCGGTTGATAAGGGCGTGGGTAATTGTGAGCTCGTCGACATACTCCAACTCGTCGCCAAAGCCGATGCCTCGGGCAATAGTTGTAACCTTGACATCGGGAAAAGCCTTGAGGCGGCTCATAAGGTAGAAGAGCGTGGTCTCGCCCTCGACAGAGGTCGATATTGCCACGATGACCTCCCGAATCTCGCCCGTGAGAAGCTTGTCGCAAAGTAGGTCAATCTTAAGGTCTGAAGGGCCTATGCCCTGCATTGGCGAGATGACACCTCCCAAGACGTGGTACATACCGTGATACTGCCCCGTATTCTCAATCGACATCAAATCACCGACCTGCTCCACTACGCATATTGTTGAGCGGTCACGACGCTCGTCGCTACATATCGGGCAGAGAGCCTCATCCGAGAGGTTGTTGCAGCTACGGCAGTAGCGTATGTCGTGGCGAAAGCGTGCTATGCTCTCCGAGAGTGAGTCGACAGTCTCGGTCTCCATCTTGAGGATGTGCATAGCAAGGCGTAGTGCTGTGCGTCGACCGATGCCTGGGAGTCGCTGAAGCTCCGAGCAGACGTTATCCAAGAGTCGCGACATAGCCTACACCAATTCGATTATAGATGATGGAATCCACCCCTTCTCGCCATCTGCAAACTCAACCTCACTCCACTCGCCGTGGCTACGCAGCACCTTGACGGTGACACCTTGCGATGGCTGGCGAATAATCTTCGAGCCATTATCTGGTGAGGCGTGCACAGGGGTTGTCGAATTACAAACCACAACAGCCTCTTGCGAATCCGACGAGAGAACACGCTCCGAGATGGCAAAGATGGTGCTAAAGATGAATGCTACAACAAGGAGGACAACAACGAAGAAGGCAACCTTGCGAAGCACTATAGTATTTGACAAGAGGTAGATAAGCGTTAGCACCAGGGCCATAATGAACTGCACAACAGAGGCTATAGCCCAGCCATTCGACGACATAGTGCCTCGCACTGCAGTCCACATCGAGCTAATCACACCCTGAGGCAGAGACTCTGCATCGTTGGTGTGGTCGACAGCTATGTCGAGGTTGTAGCGGGCATCTGCATCTGAGGGGTTAAGGCGAAGAGCTCTACGGTAGTTGAGCACTGCACGACCGAGCTCACCATTGGCAAATGGAGCATCACTCTGCTGACCGAGACGGTAATAGGCATTTGCGAGGTTATAGTATAGCTCCGCACCAGCAGGGCCGAGCTGTGCCACACGCTCCCAGGCATCGCGAGCTGCACCATACTCACCATTCGAGTAGGCATCAAGACCCCTCTGCCACTCGGCAGCTGCCTCCACCTTGCTATCCGTTGCATAGGCCACAGTGAGGCTCAACAGAGCCAACACCACAGCAGATACTCTCTTTATATTATTTATAATAGACATATTCTAACGCTTTATTACATCCTCAATCTTTGAAATTACCGCTACAGCATCGTCATAGACCTCGCCCATATCGCTATCTGTCGAGGGGGCATACTGAGCCTCATCCGAGCGAGAGATAATTTGGCAGAACTGCTCAGCATCGGCAGCCGAGACACCACGACGATAGAGCTCCTCGCGAATGGTCTCCTTCGTGAGGTTCGAAAGAGGGATATTAAACTTATCGCTGATGTATCCCCACATAGCCCTAAGCATCTCCTCGTAGAAGGCGTGACGACGACCCTCCACCATAGAGCGTTGTGCCATACGCAGACGCTGCACAGCAACCTTGTCGGCCTGACGCATACGACGAGCCACAATGTTACGATTCTCGCGAATACGCTTTCGCATCACCACATAGATCACAATGAAGATGGCCACAAAGAGCACCATCAAGAGCCAATATAGAGGCGAGAGGATAAAGAACGAGAGGCTATGCACGGGGAGAGCACCCGTGTGAATAAAGCGGATGTCGCGGTCGAGCTGCTTCATACGACCACCATACTCTGCATATACCCTATCCTGCGACTTTGCCCCCTCCGCCACGCTGCCATCACCCGTCACGGTGAGGACAAATGGCTCAGTGGCGAGTGTTTTGTACTGCTTTGTCTCAAGGTCGAAGTAGCTGAAGACGATAGGCTCGATGTAGTACTCACCCGCCGCACGAACAACAAATGGATAGCTGTAGGTGATGCTTCCCGAAGCTCCCGACGCTGTGGTGGTGATATTGTCACGAACCTTTGTATCGTAGAGTTCAAAGGAGTCGGGGAGCTTGAGGCGTGGTGCTGTGACAAACTTCAAGTTACCACTACCCGATATTGTTACCGATATCTCGTTCGAGCTATTAGCACTCATCTCCGCCTCTGGAGCTTTTGCCGTGAGTGAGAAGCTACCCACAGCACCATTGAACGATGCTGGAGCACCCTCAGGAAACTCAAGAACCTTGATGGCGACAGGTGCTGAACGCAACTTACGATTCACGACGCTTACCTTGCGGCTACCATAGAAGAAACCCTGGTTGCTATTATCCTGTGTGACCACCTGAATAGCCACGTCGAGCTCGGCAGGCGATATTGTGAGATCGCCCGTACGCTGTGGGGCGATGACATACTCTGAAAGTTTGTAGGTATCGTAGACACGGCCGTTATACTCGGCACGCGAACGCTCGTTGAGCGACTGCAGCTCCTGAGTCCAGAAGTCGTTGAAGACAGGGAGGTCAAAGCCACGAATGTCGGGATAGCCAACACGGGTGTAGAGCATAAGCGTTGCTCGCAGAGCCTCACCCTTGTAAACCTCTTTATCCGAAACACTTAGCATAAGGAATATATCATCCGACGAGACTGTTGGCTCGACCCTCTTATCAGGTTTTGACGTCTGAGGGTCTTTCTGATGCGTGTCACGAGCACCACCTTGTTGCGATGGTGCATTGTTGACCTTCGAACCCTCGTCAATAACCTCGAGGATTATCGATTTCGTGTTGTAACGCTTACCATCAACCATAATCGAGGCACTGCCAATGGTGTGCTTGCCTGCCGAAAGCGGTTTGAGGATGAAGGTATATGTACGGTTGTAGCTGATTGTCTGATGGCCATTGATCCACTGCATACCCATCCCTGTGGATACGCTCGGACCCGCGAGGATGTTGAAACCCTCGAACGTAGGGGCCTGGAAGGTGTTGTCGCCATCTGGCTCCTCGTTGATGGAAAACTCAACACGCACACGCTCGTTGAGCGACACCAACAACGGTGCTTCAGCTTTAAAGGCAACTTGTGCCCACGAGTTCCACGTTGCAAGAATGGCTACGAGCACAAGCAAGAAATGTCGTATTCGAATCATAGAATTAACTATTGAGTAGTCCGATACTTCTCAAACGCCTCGGATAGGCGTTTTATTGCTTCGTCCAAAGGAGCTACAAAGAGTCTTCCTCTGAGCGAAAAAAGGGATCGAAAGGGAACTCAAGGGGATAAAAGGGGAGATACAATCCCTTTAAACCCCTTTTATACCCTTTTTATTTAATCATCAAAATTGGAAAGTTGGGTTAGTTTGGTGGATGGTCGACGTTGGCAAACACGCAGCATACTTGACGTATGTGAACATCTCACCTCAAGCCGACTGCCGAAATAACCCTGCTACCAATGAAAGACTAAAATTGGAGAGTTGGGTTAGTTTGGCAATTGGTCGCAGTGGGCGAAACCGGAGCATACTCAACGTATGTGAGGATTTCGCCCACAAGCCAAGTGTCGAAATAACCCAGCTACACAATTTTAGTGAGCGAAGTCGGCAAAGAAATCATTACCCTTATCATCAACGATGATGAAGGCAGGGAAGTTCTCAACGTAGATCTTGCGAACAGCCTCCATACCGAGCTCCTCGAAGTCTACAACCTCAACACTCTTGATAGAGTTCTTAGCGAGGATAGCTGCAGGACCACCGATAGAGCCGAGGTAGAAGCCACCGTTAGCCTTACAAGCGTCGGTCACCTGCTTAGAGCGGTTACCCTTAGCTACCATCACCATTGAGCCACCAGCCTTCTGGAAGAGGTCTACGTATGAGTCCATACGGCCTGCTGTTGTAGGACCGAATG
>JAFYSI010000102.1 GCA_017559425.1 Alistipes sp. | reverse complement strand
TTTGGCTGCCTTGGTACTCGGTATGGTATCTTGTCAGACCGACGTTGTTGAGGGTCTTCACGTCGACGCTAATGGCGAGGCAGAGCTCACCCTTCAGGTGGGTCTTCCTGAGGCAACACGTGCCGCTGGTGAGGATAGTGCTCTTGGTGCTATCGGTAACATCAATATGGCGGAGTACGACATTCGTTATGTCCTCAATGTTTACGATGAGAAAGGTGATCTCGCTAAGGGTCCAATCTCTCAGTTCGAGGATGTAAGCACATCTACACAGTTCTCTCTTCGTCTTGTTCCTGGCCGTCAGTACAAGTTCGTTGTATGGGCTGACTTTGTAAAGCAGGGTGAGCAGACAGCTCTTCACTACGACGTACGTGACTTTGCTGAGATTAAGACTCTCACAGCTCAGAATCCTATGGATGAGACTCGTGATGCTTACACTGGTTTCCACGTTGAGGAGCGATTCTCTAACACTTCAAATATCAGCTTTAAGCTTACACGTCCATTCGCTAAGTTGCGTGTTGTGACTACTGATATGAAGGAGCTCTACAGCGATTTGGTGTCAGCTAAGGTTGTTTACACATCACGTCTCTACACATCTTTCAATGCTATCGAGGCAAAGGCTATTGGTCTTGAGACCTCTGCAGGTGTTGAGAGAAATGTTGATTTCTCAACAATGACTTATGCAAACGAGTCAAATCCACGCACAGATGGTGGTAAGATGACTTTGTTTGCTGACTATCTCTTCGGTGCTGAGGACAATCGCGTAATGTTCACTTTGGATGTTGCAGATGAAACTGGTATCGATATTCCAGAGATTGCTTTCAACACCAATATCCCTGTTGAGCGTAACCACTTGACAACTGTTATGGGTAAAATTCTTACTGATGCTAACACTATCACTGTTACTATCGATAAGGACTTTGCAGCTGAGAAGACCTGGCCAGAGACTGATGCAGAGCAGCTTGCTTATGTAGCTATGTTCGGCGGTGAGGTTACTTTGTCTGATAATGTAACTGTTGCAGAGGGCTTCCAGGTTGTTTCTCCAATGGTTGTGAACCTCAACGGCAAGACTTTGAAGTACACTGGTAATGATGTATTGTTCCGCGTTAAGAATGGTGCAACTCTTACTATCAACGGTAATGAGAATAATAGTAAGATTGTAACTAACCCTGATACCAATGGTGGCGATAATGCTGGTAACGGTTATGTTGCTTTTGTATATGAGGGTGCTACATTGAACATCAACGGTGGTAACTATGATGCTCAGGAGACTTGTACTATTGCACAGGCATCCGGTGGTAAGATCTATGTTACGGGTGGTACGTTCAAGGCTCAGGCGTACACTACAAATGGCGTTTCGGATCACCGCTATACATTCAACCACAGCGATAGTATGAAGGATGTTGGTCTTATCGAAATTACTGGCGGTAAGTTCTATAAGTGGAATCCTGCTGAGAGCCACTCTGAGTCCCCTGCTATGAGCTTTATTCCTGCAGACTATTGCTCGTACCCTGTAAATGACTATTATGAGGTAATGTCTTGGGATGTTGCAAAAACTAAAACATTTACTACTCCAAAGAATAAAGATCAAGCTTATGAGCTTCTTCGTGCTGTATTCCGTCACGGTGGTAATGTGAAGATTAAGGATCAGAATGATGGTTCCGATGTTGATGTAACTGAGGCACTTATCGCTGAGACACGTGACGTGGTTATTTCAGGTAGCGGTGAGATTTATCTCAAGAACGGTGTGGAGTCAATCTATAAGCCAGGTGTTGTATCTGCACTTATCTGTGCTAAGAATGGTGTAACCGTGAAATTCAATGATTACAGCGGTTATGTATCTGGTAATAACGAGGATTATGCTATTGAGACACGTGGTGGTAATATTGTTGTCAATAGCGGTATCTTCCGCGGTGCTGTCTCTGCTGCTTATGCTCTTGAGGGAACTATTACTATCAATGGAGGTACGTTTGAAGAGAACGGTTCTTCTTATGGACCACAATACCTTCTTAACTGTCACGATGCTAACTACACCGAAGGTAAGGCTAATATCGTAGTTAAGGGTGGTAGTTTTAAGGGCTTTAACCCTGCAGATAACACAGCAGAGGGCCCTAACACTAACTTTGTGGCAGCTAGCTATACTGCCAAAAACACAAATGGTACTTGGACAGTTTCAAAATAAAGTTTAGAAACTGTTGGTTCATAGCACTCGGCTTTGGCCGAGTGCTATTTTTTTTGGTGGGTAGGAGGCAAAGAGTTTTTAGAGATAAAAGAGACAAAAAGGATAAGTGGCAAGAGTTACAAAGGCGATGAGTGGGGTTGTTGATAATCGAGCTATGTAACAGTTCCATAAACTCTTTAATCTCTCTTTAGTCTCTTGTCTCTCTTTCGTAGAGTGCTTTGCGTTATATCACAGACTTGCCAAAATTTCTAACCGCATAAAAATAATCTGGGCTGCCCAACAACAGTTGAACAGCCCAAATTGTTTATACCTCTGAGGTAAACTTAAAGGTGATATCCTTGAAATTCTCCTGTGCCAGAGCCAAGGCGTAGCTTGTGTCGGCAAGGAATACGTCGCGGCCGTGCTTGTCGACAGCCATATTGGTGTGCTTGCGGCGTTTGAAGTCGGCGAGCTGTGTCTCGTTATCAGACTCAATCCAGCAAGCCTTGTGGATAGAGATTGGCTCCCAACGACACTTAGCACCATACTCGTGCTCAAGGCGGTACTGGATAACCTCAAACTGAAGAGCACCAACAGTGCCGATAATCTTGCGACCATTGAGCGATGAGGTGAAGAGCTGGGCTACACCCTCGTCCATAAGCTGGTCGATACCCTTAGCCAACTGCTTGAACTTCATAGGGTCGGCATTCTCGATATAGCGGAAGTGCTCAGGCGAGAACGATGGGATACCCGTAAACTTAAGCTTCTCACCCTCGGTGAAGGTGTCGCCAATCATAAATGTTCCAGTATCGTGAAGACCGATGATGTCGCCAGGGAAGGCCTCGTCGATGACCGACTTCTTCTCGGCCATAAAGGCTGTAGGTGACGAGAACTTGAGCTGCTTGCCGCTACGCACGTGCAAGTAGTTCTTGTTACGCTCAAACTTACCCGAACATATCTTCATAAAGGCGATACGGTCGCGGTGGTTAGGGTCCATATTGGCGTGAATCTTAAAGATAAAGCCCGAAAGCTTGCTCTCAGAAGGCTCTACGATGCGTGTTGCTGTAGGTGCGGTGCGTGGCGATGGAGCGATGCGGATGAAGCACTCCAAGAGCTCGCGAACACCGAAGTTGTTAACCGCAGAGCCGAAGAATACAGGGGCAAGGTCGCCAGCGAGGTAGTCCTCACGACGGAAGGTGTCGTAGACTCCCTCAACCAAGTCGACATTCTCGCGAAGCTGGTTAGCAAACTTCTCGCCGATGTATGTATCTACGTCGCTTGAGGTCAAGTCCGAGATGTCGACAGTCTCAGCGTCGGCAGTCTGACGCTCGTCGGTTGTGAAGAGCGAGAGGTTCTGCTCGTAGATGTTGTATACACCCTTGAACGTGTCGCCCGAAGAGATTGGGAAGGCCAAAGGACGCACCTTAATCTTAAGCTCGTTCTCGATCTCGTCCAAGAGGTCGAATGGATCCTTACAAGGGCGGTCCATCTTGTTGACAAAGACAATTACTGGGGTCTTACGCATACGGCAGACATCCATCAAGCGGCGTGTCTGGGTCTCGACACCCTTAGCACCGTCGATAACGATGATAACAGAGTCGACAGCGGTAAGTGTGCGGTATGTATCCTCGGCAAAGTCCTCGTGACCAGGCGTGTCGAGGATGTTGATCTTCACATCCTTATACTCGAAGCCCATAACCGACGTAGCAACAGAGATACCACGCTGACGCTCAATCTCCATAAAGTCGGAAGTAGCACCCTTCTTAATCTTATTGCTCTTTACTGCTCCCGCAACGTGGATAGCACCACCAAACAACAGAAGCTTCTCGGTAAGTGTTGTCTTACCCGCATCAGGATGGGCGATGACAGCAAAGGTGCGGCGGCGGGTGATTTCGTCGATTAATGCCATAGAAACAAGTTATTATATTATAGGTATAGGGCCAGTGTCACACTCCTCTGCTTGCTTAGCTCGGGGCTTTGACCGCTATGTGGGTTAAAAATTCTCAATTTTTCGGGGACAAAGATACGAAGCAATTCACAATAAGCAATAAAAAAAATGCGTTTTGTGATTAGCGTTTTGTGAAATTTTTATACCTTTGTATGGATATACGTTATCTCCATACGAAACAACGAGATGTTTAATCGAACGTTTATGGCAAATAATAGGTACACTCTTTTCGAGGTAAAGTGCGGTGACAAGCGTCTGGAACGTGAGTTCATCGACCTGCCCAAAAAGATATACAAGGGTAATCCCTACTGGGTCTGCCCATTTGACAGCTCGATTAAGGCGGTCTTTGATCCCGAGAAGAATAAACTCTTCAAGGATGGTGAGGCTATCCGCTATGTGGCACGCAACGCCGAGGGTGAGTGCGTGGGACGTATCGCAGCATTCTACGACAAGACTCACGCCTATGGCTATGAGCAGCCGACAGGTGGTTGTGGATTCTTTGAGGCTATCGACGATCAGGAGCTTGCAAACACTCTCTTTGATGCTGCTCGCGATTGGCTCCGAGAGCGTGGTATGGAGGCTATGGATGGCCCAATAAACTTTGGTTCACGCGACGCGTGGTGGGGACTCCTTGTTGAGGGCTATGAGTATCAGCCACTCTTCGAGAACCCTTACAACCCGCCATACTACAAAGAGTTGTTTGAGAACTACGGTTTTAAGAACTACTTTAACCAGAATACCTATCTCTGGCGTGTCTACGACGATGATGTCAATGAGGTGGTCTACGACCGTGTTAAGCGTCTTATGTCTACACCAGGCTATCGCTTTGCCCCCATTGGCCGCGAAGATCTCTACTCGGCAGTGGAGAAGGTGCGTACGATATACAACAAGGCGTGGTCGCTCTTTACGGGTGTGCAGCCTATGGAGCTTGAGGATGCTCGCAAGATGGCCGACCTGATGCGACCTATCATCGACCGCAACCTTATCTGGTTCTCGTACTTCAATGATGAGCCTATCGGCTTCTTCATTATGGTGCCCGACCTCAATCGTCTAATTGGTAAGTACAACGGTAAGTTTGGCCTTATCAATAAGCTCCGAATGATGTGGGACCTGAAGGTGATGAAGCGTTGCGACAGAGTCTTTGCCATCGTCTTTGGCATCACGCCAGAGTTTCAGGGCAAGGGCGTAGAGTCGGGATTTATGAAGGCAATGCTCGACAACTATATCCGCACCGCGAAGAACGACTATCGCACCATCGAGTTGGCGTGGATTGGCGACTTCAACCCCGTGATGAACCGTATGGTGGAGCACTACATCTGTGCCCGCAAGCACAAGATGCACACAACATACCGCTACCTCTTTGACCGTGAGAAGGAGTTCACGCGTTGTCCGCGTGTGGGCTTCAAGCCGCGACCCAAGAACCGCGAGGCAGCAGACGTAAAAGAGTAAAACTTAACAACTAAAACCTATAAAACCAATGAAAACTACAGCATTTACAAAGTACCATATTGCTAATGGTGCAAAGATGGCAGAGTTCGCAGGCTACAATATGCCTATCGAGTTCTCAGGTATCAACGACGAGCATATCAACGTTCGTGAGAAGTGTGGCGTATTTGACGTGAGCCATATGGGCGAGATCTGGGTTAAGGGTCCTCGTGCTACAGAGTTCTTGCAGCGTATCACCACCAACAACGTATGCGACTTGTTCGACGGCAAGGTGCAGTACACCACAATGCCTAACGGCCAGGGTGGTATCGTTGACGATATTTTGGTTTACCGCCTTAATGAGGAGAAGTATATGCTCTGCGTTAATGCTGCTAACATCGAGAAGGACTGGGCTCACATCTGCAAGCAGGGTGAGGAGTATGGCCTCAAGGCTGGTGTGGAGCTCGAGAATGGCTCTGATAAGACTGCCCAGCTCGCTATCCAGGGTCCTTTGGCTATGAAGCTTGTGCAGAAGATGACCGATGAGCAGGTTGAGGATATGGAGTACTACACATTCAAGCTCTGCAAGGTTGCTGGCTGCGATGTTATCCTCTCAACAACTGGCTACACTGGCTCTGGTGGCTGCGAGATCTATATGTACAACGAGGATGCCGACACTATCTGGGAGGCTATGTGGAAGGTTGGCGAGGAGTTCGGTTTGAAGAACATCGGTCTCGGTGCTCGTGATACACTCCGTCTTGAGAAGGGCTTCTGCCTCTATGGTAACGATATCGACGACACAACATCTCCTATTGAGGCTGGTCTCAACTGGCTCACTAAGTTCGTTGAGAACAAACCATTCATCGACCGTGAGCTTATGGAGTGTCAGAAGAAGGAGGGTGTTACTCGCAAGCTCGTAGGCTTTAAGCTTATCGACCGCGGTGTGCCACGCCACGAGTACGCTTTGGCTGACCTCGAGGGTAACCACATTGGTCACGTTACATCTGGTACTATGTCTCCTTGCTTGAAGGTGGGTATCGGTATGGGTTATGTGAAGCCAGAGTTCGCTAAGGCAGGTACACAGATCGCCGTTGAGGTTCGTGGCCGTCTGCTCAAGGCAGAGGTTGTACGTCTTCCATTCGTATAGTCTTTTTAATAAAGATGGGGTGTTTGGTGCTGCTATTTGGTGCTAAATGCCCCTTTTTACACTCTTTTTGAAAAAAAAGCGGAAAGAGAGAAACAATTACGATTATTATTCGTATATTTGTAAAGTTTTGTGGGAGTATTATGCCCACAAGTGCAAAATTGAGGAAATCACTTTGTGAATTTTACACATTATTATAAACTTTTAACTTAACTTAAAACTATGGATGTAAAAGCATTAATGGCCCAGTTGGAGGCTAAGCACCCAGGCGAGGCTGAGTACTTGCAGGCAGTTCAGGAGGTATTGGAGTCTATCGAGGAGGTATACAACCAGCACCCTGAGTATGAGAAGGCAAAGATCGTTGAGCGTATGGTTGAGCCAGACCGTATCTTCACTTTCCGTGTTACTTGGGTAGACGATAACGGTGATGTTCAGACTAACCTCGGTTACCGCGTTCAGTTCAACTCAGCTATCGGTCCTTACAAGGGCGGTTTGCGTTTCCACCCAGCTGTTAACCCTTCAATGTTGAAGTTCCTCGGTTTCGAGCAGACATTCAAGAACGCCTTGACTACTCTTCCTATGGGTGGTGCCAAGGGTGGTGCTGACTTCAACCCAGTTGGTAAGTCTGACGGTGAGATTATGCGTTTCTGCCAGGCATTTATGCAGGAGTTGTGGAACAACATCGGCGTAGATACTGACGTTCCTGCTGGTGACGTAGGTGTTGGTGGTCGTGAGATCGGCTTCCTCAACGGTATGTACCAGAAGCTCGCTCGTAAGTACCACACTGGCGTTTTGACTGGTAAGGGTATGACTTGGGGTGGTTCAATCCTCCGTCCTGAGGCTACTGGTTACGGTGCTTTGTACTTCGTTGAGTATATGTTGGCTAAGGCTGGCAAGGATATCAAGGGCAAGACTGTTGCAGTTTCTGGCTTCGGTAACGTAG
>JAFYSI010000101.1 GCA_017559425.1 Alistipes sp. | reverse complement strand
AGTCCTGGTTAAATGAGCCAGCACCATAGGTATTGCTCAAAGAGTAAGTGCCGTTAGGAATAACGCCCTTAGCCAGTGTAGCACCTGTATTTGAGTAGAGGTCAAAGTAGTAGTTTGTACTATTTGCAGCAGGTCTATCACCATTGGTTGCAACATCTGACAAGATTACATAGTAGTTGTAAGCTGATGAGTACTCAGTGCCCCAATACTCGTAGTAGAAGTTAGAAGCTGTGAAGTTCACATTCTCGCCAGGAGTTGGCTCTGGCTCAGGTTCTGGTTCTGGCTCTGGCTCAGGTTCTGGCTCAGGAGTAGGATCTGGCTCCTCGCCAGCCTTAAGAGTCTTAGCAGTAGCCTCAGCGATAGCAACGCCCTTAGAGTTCTTAACTGCTGCAACAACCTTGTACTCGGTCTCAGCCTCAAGAGCCTCAGCCTTGCACTCAACAGCCTTGTTAACCTCTACTGCCTTACCATTAGCCAAGACCTCAGAGGCAGTTGGAGTAGCCTCAGCAGACTCCAAAACAAGCCAAGCAGCAGACTCAGCATTCTCAGTAGTCACTGTAAATGCCACAGAGTTCTCTGTAGTCACACCAGCCACAACCTTAACAGTTGCATCCTTCACCTCTTCAACAGATGCAGGCTCCTCACACGCCACGAATGCCAAAGGCAAAGCGACGAGCAGATAGAATAAATGCTTGATTCTCATAGTTTTAAGTTTTTAGATTATAATTATTTTCGATTGTTTCTCGAAATCGTATTACAAATATATAGCATATTTTCTGAATAAACAAACCTTTGAATGAGAAAAATAGCACAAAAATTATCAATAAATCCGCAAAATATATAAACGAATGGTTGCCCAAGTATGTCTTGAGCAACCATTTATTATCGTTTGACACGTCGCGGCAAAGTCTCTTGCCACTATGCATAACTATCGAATGCGGTCGAGTGAGCGAACAAGCATCTCATCCTTAAAGATGGCACGACTTGCCAAGTAGGCCAAGATGAGCGACACGAGAGGCATAGGTGCTGCCCAGCCAAACTGGCGGTGCTCAATGGTTAAGCCCTCGAAGATGCGTGATGTGAGCCAGTAGTAGAGGCCAATCATAACAAGAGAACCGATGAGCAAGACAATCTCAACAGCACACAAGCGAATCTGCAACACACGACGCTTGAACAAAAAGATGTTGACCAAAGGGAGTGCTGCGGCCAACGAGAGCATAATACCCATCCATACGGTTGTCTGCGACGCCTCGCCACAGCGAAGCGTGAAGGCTGTTAGCTCGTAGGTCTCGCCGCCAACCGAGAACGAGGCGATAGGCATAAAAAGTGTGAGTGACATAAGGAGTGCCACCACAAGAAGATAGAGTGTCTGAATACGCTGAATCATAATTATTTAAGGTTTTAATTATTAATCTTATTACACACGTTTGTCAATCTGGTAGCTATTTCTATCGGCTGAGCGACGGTTGATAAGCTCGCCCAAGAATCCCGCCAAGAAGAGCTGCACACCGAGAACAATAGCAACAAGGCTAAGATAGAACAACGGTTGGTTGGTGAGCGGATGGCCACTAATAAACTTCTCGGCAATGATCCACGCCACAGCAAAGAAGCCAAAGAGGAACATCACCGTGCCGAGGCCACCGAAGATATACATTGGCGAACGACCAAAGTGCGACATAAACGACACAGAGATAAGATCAAGGTAGCCCTTGACCATACGCTCGAGGCCAAACTTAGACTTGCCATACTTACGTTCGTGGTGTTCTACAACCTTCTCGCCGATACGCTTGAAGCCTGCGTGCTTAGCCAAGATTGGGATGTAGCGGTGCATCTCGCCATATACCTCGATAGACTTCACCACCTTACGACGATAGGCCTTAAGGCCGCAGTTGAAGTCGTGAAGCTTGATACCCGACATAATGCGGGCTGTGAGGTTGAAGAACTTGCTAGGCCAACGCTTGCCTATAGGGTCATAACGCTTACGCTTCCAACCCGACACAAGGTCGTAGCCATCCTCCAAAATCATACGGCGAAGCTCTGGGATCTCGTCGGGAGAGTCCTGCAGATCGGCATCCATAGTGATGACAACCTCGCCCTCAGCCATCTCGAAGCCGCAGTATAGGGCTGCCGACTTACCATAGTTACGCATAAAGCTGATGCCCCGAATCACGGGATACTCACCCTTGAGACGCTCAACAACGCCCCAAGAGGCGTCAGACGAGCCATCATCGACCATAATAATCTCGTACGCGAGGCTATTTGCCTTAGCCACACGGTCGATCCAAGCTACCAACTCGGGTAGCGACTCCTCCTCGTTATAGAGAGGCACAACAACCGATATATCAATCTTCTGATTCATAAAAAACCGCTTAATTTAGAACTTGGGCTCGCGACGCACCACGCGGGCAAGGATAAGACCGAGGAGCGTACCCCAGGTGATATAGTTATTCAACGACGCAAAGATATTGTCAAAGACCGTTGGTCGTGAACTCGACTCGAGCTTGTCGACAAGCGTTGACATCATCTCCTCATAGTCACCAATAGCGGCACCCGCAGGCGAGAGCGAGGCAACGAAATCGACCGTATTATCCATATTGGCCACAAGGCTCTCGACATAGTTCTCATAGCCCACAACGGCAATAAAGAGCGTATTGGCAAGACCCACAACGATACCTGTGAGCAACGAGAGGACAAAGGCATAGATAAGGCCCTGACCATAGGTAAAGCCCTCACGCTCGTCCGCACTCAGCGAGCGACGCTTCAAGAAGCGGTAGAGCATCCACACAAAGAGGACAATAGAGAGTATCGTCGCCAACGAGAGGAGGAGATACATCTTAGTAATAGGCATATCGACCTGCATCTGCAAGTAGTTCTTGAAAATGCATAAGAGGGCCATCACAAGGCCAAGGAGTGCTCCATCGCGAAGCACATCGCTGAAAAAGCTTTTATCGTTCATCTTACTTTCTTATGTTACGTTTGTTGAGTGCTTCGTGGTAGGCACGAGCGTTGCGGCTATGCTCCTTGCCTGTGCGGGCAAAGTTGTGCTTACCGTCGAACTCGGGACGAGCACAGAAGTAGAGATAGTCGTGAACCTCGTAGTTGAGCACCGCCTCGATAGCTGCCACATCGGGCATAGCGATAGGCGTTGGAGGCAAGCCCTTATACTTATATGTATTGTATGGTGACTCAATCTCGAGATGACGCTTCAGGATTCGCTTGATGGTTGGATCGCCGAGGGCATACTTCACCGTAGGGTCAGCTTGAAGGAGCATATCTTTCTGGAGTCGATTCATATAGACACCCGCTATGCGTGACATCTCACTCACGGCATTGGTCTCCTCGTGGACGATAGAGGCCAAGATCATCACCTCGTATGGCGAGAGGCCACAGTGGTCGAGACCCTTCTGATGCTCTGGAGTAGCCCAAAACTTGTCGCTCTCGGCCTTAAACTTACGCACAAGCTCCTCGGCAGTAATCTCGCTATAGAACTCGTAGGTGTTGGGGATAAATATCGAGAACATAGCCTCGGCAGAGTCAAAGCCGAGCTCCTTGACAAGCTTAGGGTCACGCAAAGCCTTGAGCATAGCCTCCTCCGTGATGTCGCTCTTCGAGGCAATCTTTTTGGCAAGAGCCTCGGGAGTGCGTGCATTATTGATCGTAAGACGTAAAGTGGTGCTTTCGCCATACTTTAGTGTACGAACGATGGTCATCACCGACATCTCCTTAAACATAAGGTATGTACCCACCCTCAAATTGTTCTTCAAATCTAGGTAATCAGCATAAAACTCGAAGGCAAAATCGTACTTACAATACTTCTTAACCTTCTCAACAACAGCCTCATAGTCGGTCTTAGGGGTGATACGCACCGAGAAGTCTTCGGTGACCGCCGAGGTGTAGAACATACTGTAGCCGCAATAGGCCACAACAGCTCCTGCGAGAAGGAGAAAAACAAGGAGATAAATAAAAATTTTACGCATTATTCCATTTTTTTTTGCAAAGATACATTTTTTTTGTACTTTTGTGCCGGGTAAGTCTTATACGACCAGCTCCTACAGAACCCCCCAGGTGAGGAATCAAGCAAGGGTATGTGGTTGTAGCGGTGCGATATAAGTAGCTTACCCTCTTTTTTTTTGTACCTACTCGAAGGGTTATTCTACCCTATCACAGCACCCTGATAAATAGCCTCAAGCACCCACCCGCACAACCTTGAGGCGAGGTAGTAGCCTACAATAAAGCTCGACCAAGTGGCCCAGTTCTGATGCCCTGCTAAGTGGCGGAATGCCGAGTAACTCCAGTAGAGCATCCACACTGCAATAGCAATACTAAATAGAGCCATAAGCACCACCGTGAGTGCATCACTATGCAGCAGTGCCATAAAATCGTTGCTAAACATAGCATACTTCAACTTACCAACAACCGTAACAGGCAAAATTAGCAACACAGCTGGCCAATGGGCAAAAAGCAGACGGCCGTAGCTCTCTACGACCTTAGCCTCGCGGTTATGGAAGAGAATCACGACATAGAGCAGCGACGCGGGGATAATCCATACCACAGCATTGAGCATCAGGTGCCAGTAGAGTGGCAAGAGGCCAACAACATCGTAGCCAACAACACCTTCGGGAGTCAAGCAGAAGTACCAACCACCAATAGTCGAAATAATGAGCCACGCCACACCCCACAGCAGAGCGTTGCGTGATGCGATTGTCGCAGGCTTATTTGCAAGACGGCACACAACACCACTCTTAACAACCTCGCACTCTACCCTACACTTACTCATAATCCTTCACTTAGTTTAAAAGTCCATTTTCACGCCAAGCATAAAGCCGATGCCTGGGCGAAGGTAGTGTGCATAATCATAGATCTTGCTATTGAGCAAGTTCTTGCCATCGGCAAAGACCTCAACCATACGATTGACACGGTAGCTAACACCAGCACCAAAATCGAACGTAAGCGGCATCTTAATGACATCGAAAGAGCCATTGCTTAGATCAGTAATGCGGCGAGCACCCATCATATCGGCACCAGCGTAGAACTTTAACTTACGCAGCGTATACTCCGCAGAGAGATTGCCTCGCATATTTGGATCGGCAACGAGATAGATAGCTCTGTAGTCGTCGAAGTGGTACGAGAAGTCGATATCGAGCTTGAGACCCGCAAGAGGAGTAACCTCAGCACCAAGGCCTACAAAGACTCTATTGCAGTTACCAGTAGCAACGCCAAAGAGTCCTGACTCACGCACAAACCAGAAGAGCTTGTCGGCAGTAAAGCTCGTACCAGCAAAGATGTGGTAGGCAAAGCGTGACGAGAAGAGCGTGCCTGTAAAGCCCGCCGAGAGGTCATAGCTACGGCTGTTATTCATACCCATAAGCTCACGACGCTGAGGCTCAAAGCTAAGATATGGGTTAGACTCGTAGAGCTCAGAGAGGGCGTTGTGCTGCACCTGGGTCTTAGCCTCGATATATGGGACAAAGGCAGACTTATCAAGGTCGAAGAGTACCTTAGCACGAGGCAGGAGATAGTGCGATGCTCGGCCGTTGCTAACCTTGTCGTAGAGATATCCCAAGCCAGCCTCAAGCGACACGATACCAAAGCGACGAGCATAGCCCACAGAGCCACCTACAGCTAACTCATCACGATAGCCACCCCACCAGTCAGCCTCGAGCTGCAGCGTGATGGTATTACCACTAAAGTCACGAGCAAGGCGTGCCGAGCCACCAGCAGAGATAACATTAGCACTCTCTATCTCATCGGAAATCATTGGCAGACGGTGTGACCAGTAGTCGCCGTGGGCCTCAACCGAGAAGTTGAGATGCGAGAGGTCGACAAACTCATCACCAAACTTCACACCGAGCGATACGTCGTTGAACATAAGACGCTCAGGACGAGAGGCAGCATAGCTATTGTAGATGTCGTCATTGAACTTGAGAGCTCCCTCTAACAGGTAGTTGCCAACAAAGAGACCACCACCAACCAATGCTCGGTTGTTGATAGTGTAGCTCTTGGCAATAGGACGACGGCCAAAGTCAGTAGCACGCGATGCAAAGTCACCAACGTGGTCAATACCCACACCGAAATATCCCACCTTTGGGGTCTGCAGCGTGTAACGGAAGCGAGCCTCAGAGCCTAATGGGTAGCCCACAGCAGCCTTAGCAAAGAGACGCTTGTAGCTGATATGGTCCCAGTACGATGCACGGGCAGGGAGGAAGTTATGAGCCTCGAGCGATATCTGCCAGAGCGAAGGAGTCACCTCGTAGGCGATATCGGGATCGATGCGTGGGTCGTCGGCGATGGTCGTAGGAGCCAATAGCTTGGTAGCTGGGGCAACCTCTGGGGTGTAGGTCGTAACGATATCCACGCTATTTTGCTGTGCCGAGGTAGCGGCAATGCTGAGACCAAGAGCAATGGCCAGGCACAACAACTTTGGGAAAATATTTCTCTTCATAGCCTTCAATTACAATGAGTTAATACGCGACTGAGCCTCGCTAATGATATCGTCATCAGAGTTAGGATAGCCATCGACAATACTCTGATATGTGGCACGAGCCTGGAACGTATTGCCCCTATCTCGCATAATGTCGCCAAGGATGATGAAGCACTTGGCCTGCCAGTAGACAGAGCCACACTCGCCCAAGTCGTAGACCATCTGCTCGGCAATGGCATCTTTGCCCGCAAGATACTGCTCCTCGACAAGACGGTAGTAGGCCTCAGTACCCTCCGCTGTGCGGCGATTCTCGGCCAAACGACGGTAGATATCGAATGCCGAAGCATCGCCCTGAAGCTCGAGCACACGAGCCTTAGCGATAAGCACACGACGCTTTGCTGAGCTCGACGCGAGCTCCATAGCCTCAACCTCGTCGGCAAGGGCGAGCAGCTCCTCACCATCAAGAGTTAGGAGTGACACCTCGACATAGCCATCGATAGCCTCGGTGCGTCGTGCATCGTCGTGGGCAACATCGTAAAGTTTGCGATAGGCCTGAGCAGCACGATCGAAGTACTCCATCTCAAAGCAGAGAGGTGCCATAACCAAAAGAGTACGCTCAGCATAGATATTTGAGCCGCTATTCAAGAGCTCCTCCATACTCTGCAGAGCACTATCACTCTTATTGTCACGCAAATAGCAGTCGCTCAAGTAGAAGAGTGCCTCGGAGCGATTGTAGCCAGCATCGAAGTCATCGAGGTAGGCACGCAACTTAGTGGTAGCACGCGGAATATCACCCTCGAGATAGACAGCACGGGCAGCAGCGAAGCTCAGCGAGTCGCGAGCAGCAACGCTCATATCGCTCTGAACACCACAACGCTCGGCATACTTGAAGTAGCCATCGATGTCGCCATTAGCAACATATATCTCGCGGATGCCACGCATAGCTTCAAGGGCTGAGGATGACTGTGGGTCGTAGTCAACAACACGCTCATAGTAGCTGCGTGCATCGCTATAGTTACCGAGGTTGTAGTATGCCAAGCCGATATCCGAGAGGGCCTTGACATAGAACGGAGAGGTTGAGTCGCTATTCACGAAGTCGACAAGCGTGTGAGCACCATCGGCATAACGCTCCAAGGCGATATAGGTGCGACCAAGCTCATACCAAGCATCGTCGACATAGTCACCCTCGGCATCCATAATAATGCTCTTGAGGCCCTCGATCTTGCTATCGAACTTAGACTCCACGCCATCGATCAGAGCGAGCTGATAGCGGGCATAGTTACGCTCGGCAGTGGGTGCACTAAGAGCAATCCTGTAGGCCTTGCGGGCAGCATTGAACTGACGAACAGAGAAGCGAGCATCGCCAAGACGGTTTTGAGCATCGTACATATAGCTATCGCAGAACTGATACTCGCGAACAAAGGTGTCGAATGCCACAGAGGCCGACTCCCAATCCTTCGAAGCAAAGTGGATATAGCCCAAACCGTAGTATGATAGAAGATACTCACGGTCGGTCTTTGGTGCTGAACGTATGTAGCTGTCATACTTACTCTTGGCAAGCTCATAGTCACCAGAGAGCATAGCAAGCTCACCCTGCCAGTAGATCGACAAAGCCTTATACTTAGGGCTCAGACCGATAGTCTCAGCCTCGACAAAGAACTCACGAGCCTCGTCGTATTTACCCTGCTTAACAAGCTCAACACCGCGGAACACAGCGACCTTCTGAAGAGCTACACGAAGCTCCTTATCGGGCGATGGCATAGCCTTGATAGCATTGTAGGCAGCCACATAGTCACGCGAATTGTAGTAGGCAGCGATGAGCAGTGTCTGCACCTCAGAGCAGTAGAGAGACTCGGGATAGCGGTCCAAGTAGCGTTTCAAGACGTTGAGCGACTCATTGAAACGACCACCGCCAAGCTCATACTTCAGACGGCCATAGTTCAAGAGGGCATTCTCGGCAATGGCACTATCAAAACCCTCGGTCGAAGCCATAGAGAAGGCTGAGGCAGCACTCTCCTTGTCGTTAACACGCAGATAGCAGTCAGCAAGATGGTATGAGGCATTCTGTGTGAGCGAGTCCATAGCACCGCAGACGCTACGCAGTGGTGCGATAGCATCGCGATAGCGTGCCAAGCGGTAGAGCGAGTAGCCCTTGATGTAGTTCTCCTGACGACCATACTTCGCAGCAGGATACTCGTTGATAAACTTCAGAGCCTCAGAGTAGTTGCCCTTAACAAAGTGTGACTCTGCAATGATACGCACAAGGTCGGCGTGGACATCACGCGTAGAGGTCGAGAGGAGTCGCTCACCCTCCGCGATGACATAGTCGTAGTTACCCTCGCTATACTCAATTTGGAGCAGATAGTAGGGAATCACAAGGCGGTAGGCATCGCTATCCTTGAGACTTAGAAAACCACTCTTAGCCTCAGCATAGCGACCAGCGTGGTAGTCGATATATGACGAATAGTAGAGAGCGTGGTCGTAGTACTCACTTCTCTCAGAGACATTACTAAAACACTGAGACGCTGTGAGATAATCACCCTTAACAAAGCGGATATAGCCCACACGGATGTCGTAACGCTCCTTCTCGCGGGCATTGAGAGCCTCATAGTCAACCTCGTCGTAGAGTGGTTCGGCTAACTCAAAGTCACCATTGTCGGCGTGATAAGAGGCGAGCATAAAACGCATATGGTTAGCCTGCTGGCTTGAGGGGTAACGCCTCATAAAGCCGAGCATAAGCTGCTCAGCATCGGCAGAGCCGAGCTCCACCTGGCAGCACACAAGGTTATAGTCGACCCACTCAAGGTCGTAGAGATCCTTGACATCATCGATCTCGGAGCGATACTCAAGCAACAGAATCTTGGCATCGGCCCAACGCTTACGCTCGATGAGCTCCTCGATACTTGCACGTCGCTCGTCGGGAGCTGAGGGCGAAGCAGAAGCCACCACTGACACAAGGGCAAGAAGCGAGAAGAGGGCAAGGGTTATAATCTTTTTCTGCATAGTCACACTATATATTATAAGGCAAAGATAGTAAATTTTCTCGTATTTCAAACCCCACAAAGGAATGATTATTGTCTCTCGTGGAGTAAATAACCAAAAATTTTGCAGTTATGACACTAAAAATCACTATCTCGCTTGGCGATGACCAACGCTTCACTCTCAACAATGGTCGCACGCTCGACAGCCTAAATCCCAAAGAGCTGATGCTCTACGCTGTGGCAGAGTGCACGGGACTCACAATATTGAGCATCCTCAAGGAGCACACCGAGGCACTCACAATGCTCGAGATTAGCGTCGAGGGACGACTCTCGACACCTACACTCGTGGCAGAGAGTCGCTTCCAACACTTCAACATCATCTACAACGCACGCTGCCGCACGCTCAAAGATCAGATCGTGATAAGCAGAGCAATCAACCTCGCACACGACAAATACTGCGGGCTTATCGAGATGTACCGCCAGATATCGCCCGTAATGCACGAGACATCGATTGTAACAACCGAGGAGCTGGCATAACAACACTCACAACGATGCGACGACTAATACCACTACTACTGCTGATTACGACCTGCACACACAAACAGCCTGATAACAAGATTGTTACACAGATTGTAAAGTGTGCAACAGCCGAAGCTGTAGACTACACCGAGCGTGACTTTGCAGCACTGAGCACTGCCGATGATGCGGTGAACTTAGCATTCAAAATCGCGGGGCGTGTGGCAGATGTACCCGTTGCAAAGGGTCAGAGCGTGAGGCGTGGCGAGCTACTTGCCGAGCTCGACAAACGCGATGTGGAGCTGCAGGTGGAGGCAGCGGAGGCAACATACCGCGAGGCGGAGTCGCGACTAAAGCGTGGCGAACGTCTACTGGAGCATAACGCCATATCGCTGCAGGAGGTGGAGTCGCTCAAGAGCAGAGTGGCACAGGCACGCTCGGCCTACGAAAATGCGTTGGACCTACTCAAAGAGACACGCATCGTAGCACCCTTTGCAGGCGTAGTGGAGCGAGTATATGTAGATACCTATCAGCGTGTCGCCTCGGGCGAGACTATCGTTCGCATAGTCAACCCCGTGAGCACCACCATAGGATTCACCGCTCCCGAAAACCTCATCACGGAGCTCGACAACCCAGCGACACACTACTCTGTGATATTTGATGCCTGGCCAGAGGTGAGCTTCGAGGCTAAAATCAAGAGCTTTGCACGCACCTCGTCCGACGCATTAGGCTTTCCAGTGTCGCTACGACTAATAAACACCGATACAAGTCGCTACAAGATCTCGCCAGGAATGACCTGTATGGCACGCGTCATCACCCAGACGAGCGATAGCACGACAGTAGCCGTGCCGCTAACGGCAATTTACGCCCCTATAGGAGGTAAAGACTATGTCTGGGTCATCGACACCGAGAGCCGTGTGCAATGCCGCGAAGTGGAGCTTGGAGGAGTGCTAACAAGAGGGTTGGTAGAGGTACGCAAAGGGCTACACGCGGGGGAGATAGTGGCGACAGCAGGGGTATACAAACTCACAGATAATCAGCAAGTACGCATCATCGAATAAGCCGCAACGATATGTTCAATATCCCGAAATATGCCACTCGCCACAGCTCTATTGTATGGCTCCTTGTGGCCATCATCGCAGTGGGTGGCATCTACTCGTTCACGACACTGGGCAAGCGTGAAGACTCGACATTCACAATCAAGAGTGCCGTGGTCATCTGCTCATACCCTGGGGCGACACCCGAGATGGTCGAGAGCCTTGTGTTGGAGCCATTGGAGCGAGAGATACGCACACTACGCTACGTCGACGAGATAAGCTCCGAGGCACGCTACGGACGTGGCGAACTGATGGTGAAGCTCCTTAGCTCAACACCCGCTGAGGAGACCCCACAAATATGGGATGAGCTACGCAGCAGGGTGACGGATGCTCGCCATCTGCTACCAAGCGACATTGGCGGAGTGACCGTCGAGGATGACTTTGGCGATGTCCTGGGCATCTACTACGCTCTTGTTGCCGACGAGGGCTTCGAGTGGCGGGAGCTGCGTGATGTGGCTGAGCGTGTGGTGCGGGAGCTATACACCATTGCGGGCGTCGAGAAGATTGTGCTTGCAGGAGAGCCCCAGGAGCAGGTGACGATAACCATCACCCCCGCGACATTGGCGATGTTCGACCTAACAGCAGAGGATATTCGTGAGGCCATAGCTGCCCAGAGCTCTACCCTATCGCTTGGCGAGGTGGAGAGTGGAGCTATGGAGATAATTATTGCCGAAGGATCGCCATACAGCTCTATTACCGACATTGAGAATCAGCTACTTACAGCTGCCGATGGCAAGCAGTATCGTCTTGGCGACATAATGCACGTCGAACGCACACTACAGGAGCCTCGAAGACTTGTGATGCGTGTCGACGGGCAGCGTGCTGTGGGCATAGCCATAAGCACCGACCCGCTAAGGGATGTGGTGGCGATAGGAGAGGTCATAGATGACAAATTAGAGGAGATTCGCGAGTCGCTTCCCGTGGGTCTTGAGCTGCGAGCGATATACCCCGAGAATGAGATTGCACGGAGGGCTACAAACGACTTTCTTATAAACCTTGCCGAGTCACTCGCCATTGTTATACTGCTTATTATCATCACTATGGGATGGCGTTCGGGAGTCACCGTAGGCTGTTCGCTACTCCTTGCTGTGGCAGCGACGATGCTCATAATGCTACCCTTGGACGAGACACTAAACCGCACCTCGTTAGCGGGATTTATCATTGCGATGGGTATGCTCGTGGACAACGCCATAGTCGTGACCGACAACAGCTCGATGCTACTTCTTCGCGGCATTCCGCGACACATCGCCGTGGTGGAGGGTGCTCGACGACCACAGTGGGGACTGCTCGGTGCGACGCTCATTGCGATAGCCTCGTTTCTACCCCTACAATTAGCACCATCATCGGTGGCAGAGATTATCAGACCACTCTTTGTGGTGATTGCTGTGTCGTTGCTAAGCAGCTGGGTATTAGCCATTACACAAGTGCCAGAGATGAACGCTCGACTGCTCACAGCACACAAAACAATGAGTGGTGACTGTGACAGATCGGCGTGGTTTAGACCCATTGTCGAGATGCTTATACGCTACCGTTGGGTGGTTGTCGCTGTGGCGGTACTACTCTTTGGACTATCTATTGCAACGATGGCAAAGATGCCACAAAACTTCTTCCCACAGCTGGCAAAACCAATGTTTCGTGCCGACATAATATTGCCTGAGGGCTACTCAATAGAGGCGACAGACGCACGGCTCAACACACTGACAACGTGGCTATTAGAACAAGAGGAGGTGAAGCAGGTGTCGACAACAGCAGGAGGCACACCACCCCGCTACTACCTGGCAAGTGGCAGCTACTCTGGGCGGTCGAACTACGGCAACATAGTCGTGGAGCTACAGCGACAGGATGATGCTGAGCGTGTGGAGCAACGCTTCGAGGAGTGGGTGGAGAGTGAGATGGCCGATGTGTGGCTACGCTCGTCGCTCTTCAAACTCTCGCCAGTACCCGACGCAGAGATTGAGTTTGGCTTCGTGGGTGAGGATATAGCGACGCTCGCAAGGTTAGTGGAGGAGAGTATGGCGATAATGCGTAATACGATGAATGCCACAAACATACGTTGCAGCTGGGGCAACCGCATACCAACCCTTAGACCCGAATACTCGCAGCTCAAGGGACAACGCATAGGCGTTGACCAAAAGCGATGGAGAGAGGCTCTCGAGATGGTCACAGATGGTATGAGCGTAGGAGCAATGCGTGACGGCTCAAAGGAGCTTGAGATAGTGCTCCGCACAGACATTCTCGACGAATCGGGGTTGCAGTCGATAGGCACAATACCCGTCTTCTCGCGACGTGGCACGGCCTACGCCATAGAGCAGGCGTCGAGTGGTTTTGAGTTTGACTATAGTCTGGCAACAATTAGACGCATCGACTCAAAACGAGTGATGAAGGCACAGTGCGACACGCGTAGCGGAGCCAATACCATAGCCCTTCTTGAGGAGCTCAGGCGACGTATCGAGAGCGAAGTTGACCTTCCCGAGGGATACGAACTGAAGCTCTTCGGCGAGGAGGAGAGCCGCGAGGAGTCGAACCGTGCGTTGGGCTCGAAGCTACCACTGACGGGGGTTATCATAGTTGTGATCTTAGTATTGCTGTTTGGCAACTATCGCGATCCGTTGGTGGTGTTACTCACTATGCCACTGATATTTATAGGTGTGGTGATGGGACTCGGCATAGGCGGCAGGATGTTTGACTTCTTCTCGTTGCTCGGACTGCTGGGACTCGTGGGTATGCACACTAAGAGCGGTGTGATACTCCTCGAACGCATCTCCGAGCTGAGGCGTGATGGTATGGGCGTTGACGAGGCGGCAGCGAGGGCGGCAACAGACAGACTAAGCCCTGTGGTGACGGCAGCGGGAACGACAGTCTTGGGACTCATACCCCTGGTCTGCGATGAGATGTTTGGCAGTATGGCCCTCACGATTATGGGAGGCTTGGTGGTTGGAACACTGCTTATAGTGGCACTGCTGCCTGTTGTTTACTCAATATTATATATGAGAGATGCGTAGGTTAACTATCATTATATCAGTATTTTTACTCTGCAACAAAGTATCGGCACAGATATCTCTTGAGAGCTACACAGAGCGTGTTGTGGCCTACAGCATAACGCTCCAGCAGGCGACGCTAAGAGGCGAGAGCGAAGAGTGGGAGCTGAGGCGAATACGTCGTGAGCAGCTGCCAGAGATAGGCTTAGACCGTTCGGCAAATATCGACTTTGCCCATCGTGGTAAGGGGCGTGCTTGGGGGTGGGAGACGATGCTCGAGGCACGACAGACGATATGGAATGGAGGCTCGCTGCGAGCAGAGCGTGAGACACAAGAGCGAGAGGTGGCAATAGAGCAACTATATTACACTCTGGGCCTTAGAGAGGTACGTCGAGAGGCTGAGGAGGCCTACTGGCGACTATCCTACGCCACAGAGTATCTCCTCGCAATGGAGTACTATCGGGGCATTATCGAGAGGCTCACGGAGGTGATAGAGCGACGCTGGAAGGAGGGTTACTCGGCAAAGGGCGACCTGCTACAGATGGAGTCGCGACTAAGTGACGCAGAGTATCAGCTGACCGAGGCAAAGGAGTTATACGACAAGGCACTATACAGTTTCAACACACTGTGCAACAACGAGATAGATAAAGAGACGACTCTCTCAGAGTCGATACTTGTCATCGCCACACTGGCAGAGCGTTGCAACGTCGTGAGCCTTATAGCAAACCATCCTGAACACCGCATAGCAGAGCTCAGAGCGGAGCAGGGACGATGGCGTGTTCGGGGCGTGAATGCCGAGTATATGCCACGCATAGATATTCGTGCCTACGGATCGCTGCAACCCGAGATGCCACATACTCGCCAGAGTGGTCTTGTGGTGGGTGGCGGTGCGATATTAGGCTTCAGCTCGACACTATTTCACTTTGGTGAGCGACGCACAGCAGTGAATAGTGCCAAGAGCGAGCAACTCGTCTTAGAGCTTGAGATAGAGAATATTAGAGATAATATAATATTCCAGGAACAGGAGGCCTGGACCGAACTACAACGCACCTACGAGCGGGTAGAGTCGCAGCGACGAAGCCTAGGCATAGCGAGCGAGAACCTCGAGATAAGCACCTACGCCTACAACGAGGGCGAGAGCTCGATTCTCGATGTGATGCAGGCACAGATAAGCTGGCTGCAGACATACAAAAACTACCTCCAGGCACACTACGACTATGCGATGGCTGGGGCAAAGTATCGCTACATTACTTCGGATTAGAGGTCGCGGATATCGCACTTACGCGTGATGACACCAGAGTGAAGCTCAACGACACCAACACGCGAACGGATAAAGGAGCGGAGGGTCATAGCATCAAGACTAAACACCTCTTTACCAACAATTTGGGAGACTGCATAGATATCTGCCGAGGTGATGACAACAACATCGCGTGAGGAGGCGAGAAGCTCTGTAACACCCTTTAGGCTACGACCACGGAGCGACTCGAGAGAGTAGATGCAGAGCAGCGTGGCATCGGGATGCGACTCAAGAAGCTCGATGGTGCAATCCTCGCCCTCACGAGTGGTAACGATGAACTCGGCAAAGGGAAGTGGCTCTGTTGCAAGCACCTCACGGCGGCTCTCGACAAACTCCAAATCCTCACGAAGCCAGCACTCAGTATCGTCAGACTCAAAGAGTAGCTCTTCGCCCTCAGCATTGCTAAACACAAGATATGTAGCACTCTGGGAATCAAGCTCTTGACGCTCACGAAGAATCTCCTCACGGAGGTTTACACCCACTCTAAAGGGCATAAAGTCGATAATAGGCTGATAGCGTAGCGAGTAGAGGCATACACCAAGCGAGATAGCGACTCCTATAGCTGTTTGAAGATAGTTGAACTTGCCACGACAAGCACCAACAATCATAAGTGCCGACAAGGGAAGCAAAACTACATTCTTAATGAGAGTCTGCACAGGTGTCAGACGAATAGCATCGCCAAAGCAGCCACAGTCGCCGATAGGGAGAACGGTTGCATTAAGGAGCGTCACAATGGTAAATAGTGACATTATCGCCAATGTAGCAATAGCCGTGATGCGATGAGGCTTGCCATCTAAAAGAAGCTGTCCGAGCGTAAACTCTGCAACCGACAACACTATGGCAATAGGCAGAGCAATAGGCAGAAACACATCGAGCGAGAATGCTGCCAAATACTTCTCGACAAATACCGCCGTGCCAACAGGATCAACACACTTGACGATACCTGAGAAGCTAAAGAGACCGCCCAATATCCAACGAGAGATATTTATTACTCGATCCTTATTCACTATTAGGCTACTTTAGAATGGGGCTTAAGTGGTTCATAATACGCTCAAAGATGGTGTCGGCAGAGGCCATAGCACCCTCCTCAGTAGAGCAGTCGACAACCTTGAGGTCATCGCCCATAGCGGCTGTCTCGAGGTATACCTCACGCACACGACGCTGCAGGTCGAGCGAGGCCTCGTGGATATCTTGCTGACCATTGAGATAGCTGCGATCATCACCCTCACGCTGCTCCGAGAGCTTACGCTCTGTGAAGCTGAAGGGCACGTCGAGGAACAACGAGAGGTCGGGACGAGGAATCTTGAACTCGTCGAACTCCGTAGCAAAGATCCAGTCACGCAACGCATTACGCTCATCGCCAACAGGGAGCTTAGCACACTGGTAGCCGATGTTGGAGTAGACATAGCGGTCGACAATCACCACCTTGCCCTCGTCAATCCAGCGACGGATGGTAGCTGCACAGTCGGCCCTATCGCCAGCATAAATGAGGGCGACAAGATAGGGGTTTACCTGGTCCACAGAGCCGAGGTCACCACGCAAAAAACGGGCGATAAGCTCGCCATAGATAGGGGCATCGAAGCGGGGAAAGTGCAAGTACTCCGACTCGACACCGCGTGACTCAAACAGAGCCTTGAGCTTGGCAATCTGTGTTGACTTGCCAGCACCGTCCAAACCCTCTAAAACGATGAACATATTGTTAAATGCTGATTACTAAATTCTAATTACTCATTATCTATCGGAGCATAGCCACGGCACGCTCTATACCCTTGGCAAGAGTCTCGACTTCCGCAAGGGTATTATACATACCAATCGAGGCACGACACATACCCGTAACGCCAAAGTGTGTCATAACGGGCTCGGCACAGTGGTGGCCAGTGCGGATGGCAACGCCGAGCTTATCGAGGATCATACCCACATCGTAGGGGTGAGTGCCCTCGACAGTAAACGAGACAATAGGACACTTGCCCTCTGTTGTGCCATAGATACGCAAGCCATTGATATTGCTAAGACGCTCTGTCATAGCACGAAGCAGCATCTGCTCGTGCTCATCAATAGCCTTAACGCCAATGCTCTCGACATAGTCGATAGCCTTAGCAAGGCCCACAGCACCAATGAAATTTGACGTGCCAGCCTCGAACTTGAGAGGCAGCGGAGCATAGGTAGTCTTAGCGAAGGTGACCTTATCGACCATATCGCCACCACCCATAAACGGTGGCATAGCCTCGAGCAGCTCCCGACGACCATACAACACACCGATACCCGTAGGACCATAGAGCTTATGGCCCGAGAAGGCGTAGAAGTCGTAACCACGCTCAGCTACCCTACCACCGCCGTGGACGATACCCTGACAGCCATCGACCATAACGTGAGCACCCCAGGCGTGGGCCTTAGCGATGATAGTATCAAGGTCGGGGCAGGTACCCAGAGTATTCGAGGCCTCGGTAACAGCAACGAGGCGTGTGCGAGAGTCAAGGAACTTATCAAGAACCTCGGTTTGCAAGCGGCCCGACTCATCGAATGGAAGAACACGCAGCTCAGCACCCTTACGCTCGCAAGCAAGCTGCCAAGGCACAATATTGGAGTGGTGCTCAAGCTCGCTAACAACGATGTTATCGCCCTCCTTGAGAAACTTCTCGCTCCAGGCATAGGCGACAAGATTTATCGAGGCGGTAGCACCCGAGGTGAATACGACCTCTTCTCGGCATTGGGCACCGATAAACGTTCTAACACGCTCGCGTGCAGCCTCATACATATCGGTCATACAGCCCGACAGATGGTGGACACCGCGATGGATGTTGGCATTAAACTCCCTATAGAGCTTATCTGTGAGCTCGATGACCTCGAGAGGCTTCTGTGCCGTAGCACCCGAGTCGAAGTAGACAAGGGGGCGGCGGTTGACCTCACGCGTGAGGATGGGGAAGTCGCCACGGATTTTATCTATGTCGTAGAGCATCGCTGACTACAATTTTTCGAGTTTATGCTCAAGGGTCTCAAGAAGCACATCGCGGCACTCCTCGATAGCAGAGTGGAGGACAACATCCGAGACAAAGCCCTCGATCTGCAGACGCTTGGCAGTGACAAGGCTGAGGCCTCGCTGACGCATATACAACACCGCCTCATCGTCCATCTGACCCACGGTAGCTCCGTGCGAACACTTCACGTCGTCGGCATAGATCTCGAGCTGTGGGAGTGTCTCGATACGGGCAGAGCCGAGCGTGATGTTGCGGCTGAGCTGCTCTGAGTCGGTACGCTGGGCATCGGGGGCAACATAGACCAAGCCTGAGAACTTGCCTACAGCAGAGCCCGAGGCTACGCCCTTGAACATTGTGCGTGACGAGCAGTCAGCGACATTGTGCTTCACATCGACAACAACAGAGCCACGCTCATCGTCGGTAAGGATGAATGAGCCACCGAGCTCGAAACGTGCTCCACGACCATCCAACGATGCGACAACACGACTATCGCAAGAGGCTGTAAGCACCTGAGTCATACGGCACTCGGCACCCTCCTCAAGCTTGATATTTAGCTGGTTCCTTGCACCCTCACGCGAGACAACCTCGACAACGCGAAGGCGAGCCCAAGGGCTAACAACGATATCTACACTACCCTCTGCACCAGAGCAAGAGTCGGTGAGTAGGAGGTCGACAACGGCATCACGCTCGATGGTGAGGCGATGACTTGTTGTGACATCCACACACCAACGGCCAGAACCCAGGCAATCGGTCGTGGGCACAGCGGCAGAGAGTGCAGAAATAAGTCTATCCTTACACATTGCTACTCCTCCTTATAGTCGTTAATAAGCCAGTCGTAGCCCTCCTTCTCAAGCTTCAAGGCGAGGCTCTTGTCGCCAGTGTAGATGATGCGACCCTTGTACAAGACGTGGACATAGTCGGGCACGATGTAGTCCAAGAGACGCTGGTAGTGGGTGATGACCACTGTGGCATTGTCCTCACGCTTGAGGCGTGTGACACCAGTAGCTACGATACGCAGAGCGTCGATATCGAGACCAGAGTCGGTCTCGTCGAGGATGGCGAGCATAGGGTTGAGCATAGCCATCTGGAAGATCTCGTTCTTCTTCTTCTCACCACCCGAGAAGCCCTCGTTCACAGCACGCGACGTGAGCTTGGCATCGAGCTCGACGATGGCACTCTTCTCACGCATAAGCTTCAAATACTCGGCTGCGGTGAGTGGCTCAAGACCCTGAGCCTTACGCTGCTCGTTGACAGCAATCTTCATAAAGTTGGCCATAGTAACGCCCGGAATCTCAACAGGATACTGGAAGCCGAGGAACAAGCCCTTGCGTGAACGCTCCTCGATGCTGAGCTCCAAGAGGTTCTCACCCTCATACTCAACAGTACCACCCGTCACTGTGAACTTCTCGTTGCCCGCAAGCACTGATGCTAGCGTTGACTTACCCGAGCCGTTAGGGCCCATAATTGCGTGTACCTCGCCAGCCTTAACCTCGAGGTTGATACCCTTCAAAATCTCTTTATCGCCCACTGAGGCGTGTAGATTTTCTACTTTAAGCATATGTTTTTGTTTTTTGTTTTCGTTTGTTGTTAGGGAAGTTAGGGAATTTAGTGAACTTAAGGAAGCGTGTCTGTGCCCTCCTTAAACTCCTTAATGTCCGCACTCCTTGTCCGCACTCCTTGTCCGCACTCCTTGTCCGTGCTCCTTGTCCGCGCTCTAACCCACTGAGCCCTCGAGGCTTATGGCCAACAGCTTCTGGGCCTCGACAGCAAACTCCATAGGCAGCTGCTGCAACACCTCACGAGCATAGCCATTGACAATCAAGCCCACAGCATCCTCGGCCGACAAGCCGCGTTGCTGGCAGTAGAAGAGCTGCTCCTCAGAGATCTTCGACGTGGTGGCCTCGTGCTCGACAACAGCCGAGGGGTTGCCACACTTCATAACGGGGAAGGTGTGAGCACCACACTTATCGCCAATGAGCAGAGAGTCGCACTGCGAGTAGTTACGGGCATTATCTGCACCCTTAGCAACGTGCACAAGACCGCGGTAGGCGTTTTGTGACTTGCCCGCAGAGATACCCTTAGAGACGATGCGTGAGCGGGTGTTGCGACCCAAGTGAATCATCTTGGTACCCGTGTCGGCCTGCTGATAGTTGTTGGTCATAGCCACAGAGTAGAACTCGCCCGACGAGTTATCGCCAAGCAGCACGCAGCTGGGGTACTTCCAGGTGATAGCCGAGCCCGTCTCGACCTGCGTCCACGAGAGGTGAGCACCCTCGCGGCAGAGGCCTCGCTTAGTTACGAAGTTATAGATACCACCCTTACCCTCCTTATCGCCTGGGTACCAGTTCTGTACCGTTGAGTACTTCACGTCGGCATCCTTCTCGACAACGATCTCGACAACAGCAGCGTGGAGCTGGTTCTCGTCGCGGCGTGGTGCGGTGCAACCCTCAAGGTAGCTGACGTAGGCACCCTCGTCGGCAACAATCAACGTACGCTCGAACTGTCCTGTACCCTCTGCATTGATGCGGAAGTAGGTAGAGAGCTCCATAGGGCAACGCACACCCTTAGGGATGTAGCAGAATGAGCCGTCGGAGAAGACTGCGGCATTGAGGGCCGCATAGAAGTTGTCGGTATATGGCACCACAGAGCCGAGATACTTCTGGATGAGCTCGGGGTGCTCCTTGATAGCCTCAGACATTGAGCAGAAGATGATACCCTTCTCGGCAAGCGTATCGCGGAACGTGGTCTTGACCGACACAGAGTCCATCACGGCATCGACAGCGACACCAGCGAGGGCCATCTGCTCCTCGAGAGGAATGCCGAGCTTGTCGAAGGTACGCTTGAGTTCAGGGTCGACCTCGTCCATAGAGTTGAGCTTCTTAACCTGCTTAGGGGCGGCATAGTAGATGACATCCTGAAAGTCTATCTCGGGGATGTCGAGGTGTGCCCAGTTGGGGTGCTTCAATGTTAGCCAGTGGCGGTAGGCCTGGAGGCGACGCTCGAGCATCCACTCGGGTTCCTCCTTCTTGGCTGAGATGAGACGGATGACCTCCTCGGAGAGTCCACGACCGATGGTCTCGGTCTCGATGTCTGAGACAAATCCGTACTTATAATCGCTCGTTTCGAGCTCTTGCAATATATTTTTTGTTTCGTTTGACATACTATATTTATAATAGGGAGGCAAAGATAGCAAAAACTATTCATTTTGTCAATAGATTAGCGATGTTTATTCCAATTAGCCTACGAATAGCCTATATGGCTTATTTTTCTTCGCTTTTCTCTTGCATTTGGCTGAAATCTTACTTAACTTTGCGTGGATAATCGCTTATGAGATTTCAATACATCAATTATATAACTATTTAAAAGGAATAAAACTATGGCTTTTCTTACAAACGACAAACTTGTTATCGTAGGTGCAGCAGGTATGATTGGTTCAAATATGGTGCAGTCAGCACTTATGATGGGCCTCACCAACAACATCTGCCTCTTCGACGTATTCTCACCAGAGGGCGTTGCTGAGGAGATGCGTCAGAGCGGCTTCGACAACGTTAACATCACTGCTACAACTGACGTAGCTGAGGCTTTCAAGGATGCTAAGTACATCATCTCTTCTGGTGGTGCTCCACGTAAGGAGGGTATGACTCGCGAGGACCTCTTGAAGGGTAACTGCGAGATCGCTGAGCAGCTCGGTAAGAACATCAAGACTTACTGTCCAGATGTTAAGCACGTCGTTATCATCTTCAACCCTGCTGACCTCACAGGTCTTGTAACCCTCTTGTACTCAGGCTTGAAGCCAGGTCAGGTGACTACACTCGCAGGTCTCGACACTACTCGTTTGAAGAGTGCGTTGGCTAAGAAGTTCGGCGTTATGCAGTCGGAGATCGAGGGCTGTGCTACTTACGGTGGCCACGGCGAGCAGATGGCTGTATTCGGCAGCTCAGTGACTATCGCTGGTCGCAAGCTTACTGACATCATCGGCACTGAGGAGTTCCCAGCTGAGGAGTGGGCAGAGATGAAGAAGGCAGTATGCCAGGGTGGTGCTGCTATCATCAAGCTCCGTGGTCGTTCATCATTCCAGAGCCCATCATACCTCTCTGTAGAGATGATTCGCTCGGT
>JAFYSI010000100.1 GCA_017559425.1 Alistipes sp. | reverse complement strand
CCGATGCCGACGTCGACGGTTCTCACATCGCCACACTGATGCTCACCTTCTTCTTCCGCAAGATGAAGGCCCTTATCGAGAATGGCCACATCTACATCGCCACCCCACCGTTGTACCTTGTCAAGAAGGGCAAGCAGGAGCGTTACTGCTGGACCGACAAGGAGCGTGACGAGATTGTTGCCGAGTTTGGCACCAAGGGTGTTCACATCCAGCGATATAAAGGTCTTGGTGAGATGAACGACGAGCAGTTGTGGGACACCACTATGAACCCCGAGACACGCATCTTGCGTCAGGTCACTGTCGAGAATGCCGCCGAGGCCGACCACATCTTCTCAATGCTTATGGGCGACGAGGTTCCGCCACGCAGAGAGTTCATCGAGAAGAATGCTCACTACGCTAACATCGACGCATAACATAACGATAGAGGGGTTCGCCATTTGCCGAGCCCCTTTATTTCAAATGAGTAATTAGTAATTCCTAATCGATTATGAAAGTCACAGTCATCGGCGTTGCGGGAGGTACAGGCTCGGGCAAGTCGACTCTTGTAAAGCGTCTCCAGGAGACCTTTGGCGAGAATGTTGTCACCCTCTGCCACGACTTCTACTATAAGGCCCACAACGAGCTCTCCTACGACGAACGCACCAAGCTCAACTACGACCACCCCGCAGCCTTCGACACCGATATGCTCGTCGACCACATCCGCACGCTTCGTTCGAATGTACCCATCGAGCACCCCGTCTACTCCTTCGTGGAGCACAACCGCACCGCGGAGCGTGTAGCCATCAAGCCCTCAAGGGTTATCATAGTTGACGGCATCCTAATCTTTGAGAATGAGGAGCTTCGCAAGCTTATGGACATCAAGGTCTTTGTCGACACCGATGCCGACATTCGCCTTGCCCGCCGCATCCTAAGAGATGTCTCGGAGCGTGGCCGCACTATGCAGTCAGTCATCGAGCAGTACACCAACACGGTGAAGCCTATGCACGAGCAGTTTGTCGAGCCATCTAAGAAGTATGCAGACATTATCATCCCTGAAGGTGGCTTCAACTCTGTGGCCGTGGGTATGCTCATCGAGAACATCCGCTCACTCATCGACACCGCCGAGTAATGGACCTTACACTCAGTATCATCGCCATCATCCTCGGCCTCGTTGGTCTCGTGGGAGCTATCCTTCCGGTGCTTCCAGGCACTATCATCTCGTTCGCAGGCCTTCTCTGTATCTCGTTTACCGAGGACTCAGAGGTGGGGATGACGTTATTAGTTGTCTGGGGATTACTCTCTGCTGCTGTGATAGTTATGGACTACATCCTCCCAGGATACTTTAGCAAGCGTTTTGGCGGCACTAAGTACGGCAGTTGGGGTGCTACCATCGGCACACTCCTCGGCATCTTTCTCGGTCCTGTAGGCATCCTCCTCGGACCCTTTGCTGGTGCCTTCATTGGCGAGATGATAGGCCAGAAGCTCACCACTCAGGAGGCTCTCCGCGTCGGCTTTGGCTCGCTTATGTCGTTCGTTGTCGGCACGGGCTTCAAGCTTGTCGCTGGCTCGTTTATGCTCTACCATATTATTAAAGATATATTCTAACGCTATGAAACGATACCTGTTAATGCTCGCGGCACTCGTTATGTTCGCCGCTTGTACCACCACTCCACGCGAGATGGAGAACAACTATGTGGTGCTTATCTCGGAAGATGTAGGCACCGACCAGGATTGGATGATGGTCGCTAACCGCCTCAGTGCTAAGCACTCTGCTCCAGTTATCCAATTCACCGCTTCACCTTGTGAGCTTGTCGACACCCTCCGCACGCTCCGTCCACGCTATGTCGCCATCGTCGACCTTCCACAGAACATCGGCCGCGACTATGTCATCAACTTCCACCTCGCCAGCCGCACCCTCGACGACGACATCTACGCCGACTTCTTCTGGGGTATGGTCACTGGCTACGATGCCGAGGCAGCCCTCGAGATGGTCAAGAATAGCACCGAGCCCCTCGTCGTGAAGGATGCCGTGGCCACGATTATGGAGCTCAACTCCGCAAAGTGGTTCGACAACTACGCCTGGGTCGACGACCACACCAAGGGTCTCTGGGGTACTAAGCGTGGCCGTGATGCCGAGATTGTGACCGACACCGTAGCTGCCGAGGAGGTACTCCGCAAGTTCACCGACCTCTACGCCGAGTTCGACCCCGACCTCATCGTCACCGCCGCCCACGCCACACAGAAGAACCTCGAGATGCCCTACTCTTTGGGTAATCTAAAGCCTCGTGGTGGCCGCCTCTATGCCGAGGATAGATTCACAGGCAAGGAGTGGGACTTCGTGGAGAGCGGCAAGCGTAGGGTCTATACAGCCGTTGGCAACTGCCTTATTGGCGATATGAACAACACCGCTAACAGTATGGCTGCAGCGTGGTTAAGTGGCTCTAAGTCAGCTACTATGATTGGCTACGTTGTCACCACCTGGCACGGTCGTAACGGCTGGGGAGCCCTGAAGTATTGGGTCACTAACCCATCACGCTACACCCTTGCCGAGGCTACATATATCAATCAGCAGGACCTCCTCCATCAGCACAATGCCTGGACCCCAGGACTCCTCACCACCAAGTATGAGTTCCTCGATAAGTTCTACGACGAGCTCACCAACGCTGCAGAGCGTATGGGCGAGGCCCTTGACCGCGAGGTTAACCTCGACAATGCTCAGGACTGGGATATGGTCGGCTTCTGGCACGACCGCGACGTCTTGGCCTACTATGGTGACCCTGCTTGGAACGTTATGCTTCAGAGCGTAGAGGGCGAGGAGGACTACACCATCACAAGCGAAATCCGTGATGCTCAGTGCGTTGTGACCATCACTACGGGTGCCAACTTCAGCCTCGAGCAGATGCGTGGCAACAAGTTCAAGCAGGAGCACGTCCTTGACCTTCCACTCAGCTACATCTTCCCTAAGCGACTCATCAACCCTCGCTTGGCTGATGGTCAGCAGTGGGACGTAGCCCTCGACGAGAACTTCATCCTTGTCTACAACGCCGAGCTCGAGCCATCCGAGACCTACGAGATCATTATCGACCTCGAGTAACGAGCTACATAACACAAACAAAATACCTGGCCAACACCACGTTAGCCAGGTATTTTATTTATGGTTAGTGCGACTCGAATCTCTGCTTGTCTCACCCTCGGCAAGCTTAGCGACAGCCCCTATCAGCGACCTATATCTCCGACAGCGAGACTATACTATTGAGCACCGCATATATCGTAAGGCGACCAATCGAGCGTGTCTGCAACTTCTCCGAGATGTTGTTACGATGGAATATCACCGTTGCCAACGAGATATTCAACCTATCGGCAATCTCCTTGTTGATATACCCCTTGACCATCAACGCCAGCACCTCCTGCTCACGTTGCGACAGCTGAGTCTGCACCGACGTAGCGTGCGGATGACCACTCACCGGATGGTTAGCATCGTGTCCGGCAGGGTGACCTACGCTATGGATGCTCAGAATCTCGCGAGCGATAGCCTGCTCCGACCACCGGGCATCGATAGTCCTAAACCCAGACTGCACGAAGGCCTCTGCCTCACCATCAGTTATGACCACCGTACGACGCACATAGCCACGGAAAAACTCCGAGTTACGAAAGACCACATCGGCCGATACGAAGAAGTGTGGCAGCCCCTCAGCCTCGGCACGCTGATACTCTTCGAGCGAACCATAGCACGTCACATCCACCCCCTTAGCAATATCCATCAGGAGCGAACGCAAAGCCATAGCACTCAGCGTATTCTTAGTGATTATCACCATCTGTGGTCGCATAACCTCACGCGTTACTTTATGTATACCTCCATCAGTCGAGCCTCACCCTCGAACTCCACAACGCTACACTCTGCAGGAACCAACACAAGCTCTCCCGCAGCAAGGGCCTCCTCCTGACCATCAGCCCAGATGCGTGTGCTACCCTCCAGACAGATGTAGACAACAAACGAGTCGAGCATCGAGCGGTCGAGCTCCTTGCGACCATCGACATCCTGGATAGCCATAGTAAAGAATGGTGACTCGATAATCTTAGCCTCGCCACCCTTCTCCACCTCATACTTCTTGTGCAAGAGCTCTGCATCTGCCTCAAAATCAATAGCATCGACAGCCAAGGCAGTATGCAACTCACGACCCTTGCCCTCAGCATCGACACGATCCCAGTCGTATATGCGGTATGTCACGTCAGATGTCTGCTGAACCTCGACAACCTCGATACCAGCTCCGAGTGCGTGCACCGTACCCGCAGGGATGAAGAAGACGTCGCCCTTCTTAACCTCCACACGGTTGAGCAACTCCTCAAGTCGCGACTCAGCAACTGCGGCAATATACTCCTCGCGAGTGATATTTAAATTCTTGAATCCAAGATATATAGCAGCACCTGGCTTACACTCAGCTACATACCACGCTTCGGTCTTACCAAAGCTACCGTGACGCTCCTCGGCAAGCTCATCGTCGGGATGTACTTGCACAGAGAGGCGGTCGTTGCAGTCGAGATATTTAATCAAGAGTGGGAACTCAAGACCGTAACGCTCGAAGTTCTGCTCACCCACGAGCTCACCCATATATACCTCGATAATCTCCTCGAGGTTGTTGCCCTTGAGCGTACCATTAGCCACGACCGAAACGTCGCCCTTTACCGACGACAAGTCCCAGCTCTCACCATACAACTTGTCCTTAGCAAGGCGTCCTACAGCCTTACCCTTACGCTCTAAGATGGCCTTACCACCCCAGATACGTTCCTTAACACGAGGCTTAAATTTTATAGGATATAACATTGTCTTTCAATTAAAAGAGTGATTCTACATACGAAATTACTTCAGCAACGTCTGGCGTGAGCGAGAATGTCTTGTTTGGCTTCAGGTACCAGAGCTCGCGACCCATCTTCTGAGCCTCCTCGCCAGCACCCGTTACATTGAGCATAATGCAGGCATCCTTCGCTACAGCACCCGACTCCACCATCTTAATAAGCGAGGCAAGGGCCACAGCTGGTGCAGAGTGAATGTCGATACCCTCAAACTCCTTGAAGAGCTTCGCAGCACGCATCGCCTGAGCATTTGTCGCCACCACAACGTCGCCATTTGTAGCCTTCAGAGCGTCGTAGAGACCTCCCGCAATGCCGTATGGCGGACGGCGGTTCGACAACACCTTAGCGTTGATAAGCTCCGCATCTCGACGTGCCTTCTTAGCTTCGTATGGCAACATCTCTCGAGAGTCGGCACGCCAAGCGTCGAAGATAGGCACAAACGGAGCATTCTGCGACACAACGAGACGCATCACATTGCTACCCCAACGACCATCCTCCACAAGACGCATATTTGCCTCCCACGCCGCGATAGCTCCCGTACCGCTACCCACAGCCTGGAAGTAGTAGTCTGGAATGCGACCTATCGTCGTCACAGCCGATAGCACCGTAGTACCCATACCATCACGACGAGCCACATTCTTAGCACCACCCTCGGCGAAGAACTTGTCCGACTTGAGCACGATATTAGAGAGGTTGATGGCATCGAAATAGTCGCCACCACGCTCCGCAGCGATGAGCTTCACACAGTCATTAAGAGGCCCAGTGAACCACAATGCCGAGAGGTTATCCTCAGGCACCACAAGCAAGAGTTTTAGGTTGTTATCCGAGCACACCTGAGCAAATGCTCGAGCTGTATTTCCTGCCGATGCAACCACCATCACTCGCTCGTCATTCCAATCCATTCTACTGCACACAGCGTATGCCTCAGTCTCCTTAAACGAGCAGGTACGCATCCTCACACCACGCTTTGGGCAGTAGCCGTTGAGCGTGATCCAGAGGTCGCTAAGGCCGAGGTGCTTGGCAAGGCCCTCGCTACGGTAGGTCACAGGTGCTGAGGAACCCTCGAGAGTTCGCTTGATGGGCAACCAGTCGGCAAATTTGTAGAGTCCCCACTCATCGGGCTTAACCTCAAGTTGTCGCTTTTCGTAGTGTGCACGCACCAACGATGGGCACTTGCACTCTCTGTCATCGAGCATCCATCCCGTATCCTCAAACTCGTGGTCGGTGGCAATGCAACGAAGTGTGTAGTTTGTTGGCTTAAAATTCTCCATATCTTTGTTAGTTTACTTTCCGAACCATTTATCACGCAAATATACATATATTTTTCTAAACTTTGATAAGCATCACTACTTACTCAATTAATTAATCGCAAAGATGATTATTTTTAGAAAATAATTAGTATATTTGTGGAGTTATAAATATGTTTCACAATCTTAAAACTATAGACTATGAAGAGAATGTTTAGATTAGCAGTGATGGCCATTGTTTCAACACTTGTTGTGGCGTGTGCAGGCAGCAGCCACAAGGCCAACTCTGAGCCAGTTTGGGACGAGGCATCAATCGTCTCTTATGTAAACCTCGGACAGCTCCACACCAAGAGCAATATCGCAGGTCTTGACCTCACAGCACTCCTCGACCAGATCGTCGAGTCTGACACCCAGAAGCAGATTGTAAAGAGCATTTTGAGCAATCCTAACAACTCAGGCATCGCCGCAGATAAGCCAGCCTATGTAGTTATTAGAGACTTCGATAAGCAGTTCGAACCATCAGATGTATACTTCGCTTGCGAGGTTTACGATGCCGACAAGTTCGACCAGACCCTCAAGTCTATCGCTGGCAGTGATTTCAATCAAACTAAGTTCACTCTCGAGGGCGACCGCCGCATCTTCACTGAGGAGAATAGCGAGTTTGCCTTCGGCTACGACAGCAAGCGTCTTATCATCCTCTTCAACAGCAACGAGCAGGCCGACCTCAAGACACTTCTCAACACTCAGCTCAACTACGCTCCAGCCGATATGTCTCGTTTTGAGAGTAACGATATGTCTACATATCTCGACATAGACAAGCTCTACAACAAGGCTGTAGCACTTCTCAACACCGACGATACCGACGCCGAGGTATTGGAACTCATCAAGAGCTACTACAACGGCTACTTCGAGGATGAGGCAAGCATCGTATTCTCACTCACCTTTAACCGTGGCTCTATCGTTGTCGATACCGACTGCGAGGGCATTAGCGACGAGATGATGTCTCTATACAAGAAGTGCAACGGCCAGTTGCTCAACCTCTTGAACACATCACCTATAGCAGTATTTAACATCGGCCTTGATGGCGAGGCTATTGCCACAACTATCGACACAGCCATCAACACTATCATTGCTACCAACCCTGATATTGAGATCAACAACGAGACAAATATGTACAAGAACATCGCTCTCGGTGCGGTAGGCTCATTCAAGGGTGACTTCCTGATTGCACTTTCAGAGGCTAACGGCAAGATTGAGCGAATGAACCCTGTCTTCACCTCTGCCAACGCACTCTTCGCTGCAGAGGTCAAGGATGATTATATCTGGCAGAATATCAAGACCTTTGCTGATGGTTTCCTCACTCCTGATGGCAGCAACAGCTACAGCATCGAGGCTAACGGCAACAAGTTCAGCATTGGTCAGCGTGACAACATCTTCTACGCAGGTGTCAACAACAACTGCGACGCTAAGAGCAATTCTGCAGCCAACGATAAGTGGGCAAAAGAGATTGAGGATTGCTACGCATTCATTATGATTGACTTCAACAAGTTCGTCAACTCAAGCTTCGGAAATGCCGTAGTCACAGCTCTATACAACGAGGTAAATCGTTCTGAGCGTGAGACAGCTAAGCGTGTTGTCAACGCCCTTGATGTACTCACAATTGTCACCACTGGCGAGGATAACAACGTCTCAAGCAAGTGCACCCTTACACTCAAGGACGACAGCGTGAACTCTCTCGAGCAAATCACCAAACTCATCTTCGACGTTTCCCTTAATTAACAAAAGATAATCCCGTGAGTAACATCATTTTAACAGGCGTTATTCCCGAGATATTTGCCGACCGCAAGGATCTCAAGTCCGATGTTTGGAACACGGACTTGAGATTCGAGCAGGGCAAAACCTATCTCATCGAGGCAGACTCTGGCACTGGCAAGTCGTCGCTATGCAGCTATATCTATGGCCTCCGTGGCGACTACCGTGGCAAGATTGAGCTCGACGGCCACAACATCAAACGCTTCTCAACCAACAAGTGGTGTGACGTACGCCAAAGCCAGATAAGCATTCTGTTTCAGGATCTTAGGCTCTTCGGCGAGCTCACAGCAATGGAGAATATCCAGATCAAGCATCGCCTCTCGAAGATCCACAACAAGCGTATCATCACCGCCTGGTTTGAGCAGCTCGGCATTGCAGACAAGATTAACACACGCATCGACCATATGTCCTATGGTCAGCAGCAGCGTGTGGCACTCATCCGTGCTCTCTGCCAAAGGTTCAACTTCCTTGTGCTCGACGAGCCTATCTCACACCTCGACGACCGCAACTCCGACATTATGCGAGACATAATCCTTGCTGAGGTGTCACGTCAGGGTGCTGCACTCATTACCACGTCGATTGGCAAACATATGAATATTGACTACGATAAACGACTGAGCCTATGAGACTTATATGGAAGCTTCTAAGAAAGCACATTAGCATATTCGAGCTATCGGTATTCTTCGTAGCCAACCTCATCGGTATGGTTGTCATCCTGGGTGGCATCCAGGTCTACAGCGACATCAAACCTCTCGTTGCTGGCGACAATGCCCTTATTGGCAACGACTACGTTGTCATCTCTAAGCCTGTAAAGCGTCTTAATAGCAAAACTTCATTCTCAGTTGACGAGATCAAAGAGCTTAAGGCACAAGACTTTACACTTCGACTTGGCGAATTCACTCCTGCACAATACAAAGTATATGGCGGCCTTAACATCGGGGGTCAAGGCTTCTCCACCTACCTATTTTTCGAAGCCATCCCCGATGAGTTTGTCGACGTCAAGAGCAAGGAGTGGAAGTTCCAAAAGGCTAAGCATAGAGTGCCTATCATCATCCCTCGCAACTACCTAAACCTCTACAACTTTGGCTTCAGCCAGACATCTGAGCAGCTGCCACAGATTACCGAGAGTATGATGAAGGACCTCGAACTCGACTTAACCCTTAGTGGAGGTAATCGCAGCGATAAGTTTAAGGGTAAGGTAGTTGGCTTTACCGATAGACTAAATACCATCCTCGTACCACAAGAGTTCATTGAGTGGTCAAACAAGCGTTATGCCAAGCACGAGGAGGTTGAGATTTCACGCCTCATTCTCGAGGTTGAGAACCCAAGCGACCCCAAGCTTCTCGACTACTTTGAGGTGCACGGATATGTTGCTGAGGATAAGCCTGCGGAGAGCAACAAGGCTCTATTCCTACTTCAACTCGGAGTTGGTGTAATCATCGGTATCGGACTGTTGTTCAGCATTTTGTCACTTATAATTCTCACACTCAGCATCTACCTGCTTCTACAGAAGAACATCGACAAGCTACGCACTCTCATACAGATTGGCTACAAGCCAGCAACGGTAGCAACACCCTACAACGCCATCGCTATCATACTCAATGCATCGATCATTGCCCTAAGTCTATGGCTTATCTCAAAGGCTCGTGCCATCTACATTGGCTTCCTTGCCGAGACCACAGGACGCGAGATCGAAGGTGGTATGACAGTGACACTCATCGCTGGTCTGACACTAATGGTGTGCTTCATCATCTTCAACCTATCCATCATCCGCCACAAGATTGTCCAAATATCTAAGAGACAATGATCCGCAGGGCATTACCTCAATATTTAGATGATATAATGAGCATTGTCCACGATGCTCAACTTGCACTGCGTGATCTTGGCATTGACCAGTGGCAGGATGGCTACCCTACTCGCGAATCTATCGTCGAGGATATCGACAATGGCGTGGGATATGTTGCTGTGAAGGACGACAAGATCATTGGCTACGCAGCGATCGTCCTCAGTGGCGAACCAGCATACCTCCAGATTGCAGACAAGTGGCTCTATGACAACAACTACGTCGTTGTTCATCGCCTCTGCACCTCTATCACGTATCGCCGCAAGGGTACGGCCATCAAACTAATGCAGCACGCTGCAAGCATCTCTCGTGACGCCGGCCACAGAGCCTTCCGCATAGACACACACAGAGGTAATATCCGTATGCTCTCGATGCTCGAAAAGCTCGGCTTCAGCTACCGAGGCATCGTCCATTACGATAGTGGCGAGAGGGTTGCATATGAGCTCAATTTAGATTTAAGTAACACATTATAAAAAGCTATAATATGGCAAGTTATCTTCAAGTAGAAAATATCTCAAAATCATACGGCGACCGCACTCTATTCTCCAACATTAGCTTCAATATCAACGAGGGTGACAAGATTGCTCTAGTTGCACCTAATGGTACTGGCAAGTCGTCACTACTAAAGATTCTTGCCGGCATTGAGCTCTCTGACCGTGGTGGCGAGGTGAAGTTTATGAAGGACATTCGCGTAGCCTTTCTCGACCAGAATATGACGTTCGATCCTAAGCGTACGGTCTTCGAGGAGGTATACCACCAGATGGGTGACCTCTCACCCGAGATTGGCGAGTATGAAGCAGCTCTTGCCAGTGGAGATAGCAAACGCTTGGAGCGTGCTATCTCCGCAATGGATGCTTCAGGTGGCTGGGGTATCGAACAGAATATCAGACAGATACTATCAACTCTTAAGATCGAACGCACCGATCAACCAATGGGCGAGCTATCGGGTGGCGAGGCCAAGCGAGTAGCCTTGGCGTGTATGATGCTCCAGAACGCCGAGTTCCTCATTATGGATGAGCCCACCAACCACCTCGACATCGACATTATTGAGTATTTGGAGTCCTATCTCCAGCGTTCGCGATGCACCCTACTGATGGTTACGCACGACCGCTACTTCCTCGACCGCGTCTGCAACACCATTATGGAGATTGACCGTGGCAAGCTATACACCTACCGCGGCAACTACACCGAGTACCTCGAGAAGCGTGAGGAGCGTTACGAGAATATGCAGGCCGAGATCGACAAGTCTCGCAACCTTCTACGTCGCGAGCTCGAGTGGATCCGTAGCACGCCACAGGCCCGCACAGGTAAGGCACGCTACCGCATCAACGCCTTCTACGACCTCAAAGACAAAGCATCAGTAAGCCTCCGCACCGACAGCATAGAGATCGACGTTGCCACATCGCGTCTTGGCCGCAAGATTATTGACTGCGAGGATGTATGCCTGAAGTTTGGCGAAAGAAAGATGCTCGACGGCTTTTCGTATAAGTTCACACGTGGCGAACGTATCGGTATCGTAGGACGCAATGGTGTGGGTAAGACCACATTTCTCAACCTCATCTCAGGTAGTTTAGAGCCAGACTCTGGCACCATTGAGCGTGGCGAGACACTCCGTATTGGCTACTATTCGCAGCGAGGCATCAGCTTCAAGAAGGGACAGACCGTGCTCGAGTGCGTGCAAGATATTGCCGAGGTTGTCAAGGCTTCAGATGGCCACACCGTCTCTGCCACAACATTCCTCACCCGCTTCCTCTTTCCGCCCGAGACCTTCAACAAGAAGATCGAGATTCTCAGCGGTGGCGAGCAGCGACGCCTCTACCTTCTAACGGTAATGATGCGAAACCCCAATATGTTAATCCTCGATGAGCCTACAAACGACCTCGACATTATGACGCTAAACGTCTTGGAGGAGCATCTCCGCGAGTTCAAGGGCTCACTCATCATCGTATCGCACGACCGATACTTCCTTGACAAGACCGTCGACCACCTCTTCGTATTCGAGGACAATGGCCGCATCAAGGACTTTGTTGGTCAGTATAGCGAGTATCGTGAGTATATAAAGGAGCGTGAGGAGGCAGAGCGTTCATCACAGCGTGCCACCACACCTGCAAAGCCTCAGCAACAACGCACTCACGACACCTCAAAACGCAAGCTATCATTCAAGGAGCAACGCGAATTAGAGGAGATTGAGCGTGACCTCGCGAACCTTACCACTGAACGTACCACCCTCGAAGAGGAGCTATCATCAGGCAATGCCGACTATAACCACCTCACCGAACTATCTCAACGTATTGAGGAGATAATCGCCCTAATCGACGAGAAAGAGATGCGTTGGCTCGAGCTTAACGAGTAAATTTTGGCCCAATCATTGCAACGTACGAAGGCGTAAACATATTATGCCTTATGAAACGTACAATGATTATCATCACGTTGCTGGCCGTAATGGCACTCATCGGTTTTGTTGTGAGTGGCGAGGCTCAGAACGACACTTCGGCACAACGCCGTGCCAACCACGCAGAAAGACAGCAAGCACGCCGCGAACAGCGAGCTAAACGACTTGAGGCCTACGAGCGACATATCGACTCGTTGGTGCTGTGTCGCAACTTTAGATTCGCTCCAAACACTATGCAGCAACTCCCCGCAGGAATGATGCGTAATCTGACAAATCCCAACTATGAGCTCACCGTAATGGGAGCTGAAGTTGATGTTTGCTTACCATTCCTAAAGGGTTATACACCACCATATTACCCAGTTGTATTTAACTATATTTTGACCTCCGTTCAGGGCTATAATGCCACGAAGGGCAGTGAAGGTTGGCAGATAACATTTCAGTCTACAATGTACTCCGAAACAGACTACACCTTCACACTCGAGATCTACTCAAAGTATGGAGGTGCAACCCTTACGCTCGCCTCGCCATTCTACAATAGCGTGCAGTATTCTGGAAATATTTTTGGAATCTAACGCAACTTGGATGTGCCGCAAAGCAGACTCTCGGTGTCGCTCATAAAGAGATTATAATCGCGTCGAGAGTCTGCCGACATTTGTAGCGTGTCACCAATATGTCGTGGCAAAATACGATAGCCAGGCATAGCTACAAATACAGGGTGAGCCTTAGCTCTAAACTGCAGATTATCAATAGTATCACAGCGTATCACCTCCACTTCTGCGAGAAGTCCGCCATTGGTATAGCGTTTACGCTGGTTTGAGACAAGATTTCCCAATGAATAGAAGACTACACCCGTCGAGTCCACCTCATAACGCTGCACAACGTGAGGATGACTTCCAATGATAATATCAACACCCTCTGCCTTGAGCATTCGCTCCAAAGCAAGCTGTTCCTCATTGGGGCGTCGCTGATACTCAGCACCCCAGTGCATACAGGCTATAAGACAATCCACCTTATCTCTATCAATGGTTGATATATCACTCTTAATCACCTCTTCATCAATATAGTTAACCTTCACACCACCTCTTGCCACAAGACCATTTGTGTCATAGGTATAGTTAATCAACGCAAAGCGAACACCGCGACACTCAAAGTAGACTACGTTACGCTCCGCCCTCTGCTTCTCATCGCGAAAAGCACCTGTAAAGTATATTCCTCGCTTATCGAGCTCCTCTGTCGTAGTAGCCACACCAATAGGGTCGCCATCCAAACAGTGATTATTGGCTAACAGGGCGATATCTATGCCCATATCAACCAAAGCATCAGCAAGCTCAAGGGGCGATCTGAAGCGTGGATAGCCTGTATACTTTTCGCCCCAGGTAAGCGTAGTCTCGAGGTTTACCACTGCCACATCAGCATCGCGAAACATCGGAGCGATATATTGAAACGAAGGCCTATAGTCATAACCCTTATCCGTGCGTGCAGCATCCACCTGAGGTTTATGTTGCATCACATCGCCACCAAACATAAGTCGAATTGTGTCACACCTAATAATAGGCTCCGACTCGACATCAACACCTTGCGTATCAGCCACAGTGCCAACACCGCAACCAGCCACCAGCAACGCAACAACGATAGAGAGCAGTGTGGCCACGAAAATATATGATATATTGATTAAGCTTCTCATAGTGGTGCAAATATAACTATAAAATTCGGGAATACCAATACGCAACATCATAACAAACTGCATCATACACAAAAATCGCAAACCTACACTCTAACACAACAAAAAAGCACCCTTATTAGCGGGTGCTCGTCAACCATAATGAATCTATTAGAAGTGATACTGAGCCATAATATTGAGTCGATTCGCCGAATTATGCGAGTCGTTCATATCCTTTCGCGAGCCATACAAATACTCCACAGCAAGCGTAAGGTTTGGCGTGAGATTATAGAATGCATTGGCAAAGACATACTGTCCACGGCTGTACTGGCTATCTGAGAGATAGCCATCATTGCTCTCAAGCCCAACCATAGAATATCCACCTGCCACCCAAAGCGTTCCTGGGATTATATTAACCTGAGCTGCAGCTTGCCATCCCCACATTGGCAGAGTCTCCATCTTTGCACGATCCTCTGGCTTATAGACAAAATCGTAGGGCGAGCCACTCAAATCTTGGATGTATGGAGTAATACCCTTACCATAGACGCCATTCATATAGAGGTCGACCCAGCGAGCGATCTCGATATGACCACTAAGCTGTACACCCCAACCCACCTGAGTGGTATTCTTACCATTAAGATTGTCGTGCAGATACATATCGCGAATCACACCTGATAGACGCAGATGGCTACTCTTCTCGCGACCAAACTTATACTGTACGTAGGCAATACCGTCAGGCACACGCTGCATCACAGCCGAGAAGTTTTCTCCATAGGTAGCATTAACACTTGGTCGCTCAGCAGCCAATACAAAGCTCCAATTCTTAACCGCATCACACTCATAGCGAATCATCTCGTTGAAGGCAAAGTTATAGGCATTAGGACCTTGGAAGTCGATAGTGGTTGGTGCAGCATCGAGATCACAGAATGTCGTCACATCACGACCGATGGTAAGACCTTTAAACTGCATATAGGCCGAACGCAGACGAGGGATATACGAAAACTCTGAACCTCCGCGAAAATCCATATCGGTGTAGACAACCACACGACCAAGACGCTCAGTATGAACAACTGCCTTAAGGTATAGTCGCGAGGTCGATGCATCCATCATTACTCGCTGTCTCGAAGCATAGCTATTGCTCATTGGAATGTCGTAGGGCACAAAGTCGATATTATCAACCGCACCACCAAAGTCGTAGCTCGTACGCAGTGTCACGCTACCACCCACAGCCAGCGAGAAGCGGCTATCTGCCGAGGTAAAGATAAACTGCGGGATGTGACTCTGCTGAAAGCCTGTGCGGTGGGTCTCAGCATAGTCCCTCACTGCGTGCTTATGAGCCTTGTCTTCGTGATGTTTATGACCATCACCTGAAGTAGAGGTATAGACCGATGGCTTGTAGTCACCCTCATCGTGACGACGCTCCTGTGCCCACGACTGACCACCACACAGAGCCACTGCAGCAACTACTAAAATAGAGAGTTTAAGACGTTTCATAATACAATTTTTAAGTTAAACAAAATAAACTTCGCCCATTCAATCGCAACTTATATGCCAAATAAATCGACTTTCGACAGCTCCATTTTGCCCGATATTTGATAGTGAGTAACGACAAATATTCGATACAATGAAACACCTAATAGTTGCCGCAACAGCCCTTATCACATTCAACGCATCGGGCCAAGGACTAAGCTTTGCCCAGGCACAGCAGGAGATGCTCGCCAACAACCTCGAGATTGAGGCCGCACGTCAAGCCGTCGAAATAGCACAACACGAACTTCGTGCAACCCGTGGACTAAGGCTTCCAAACATAGACTTCGTTGCAGACTACACCCTTATGCAACGCGACATCAAGATAGGCCTCGAAGGCTCAAAAGGCGCTTTAAGTGATATTACACAAAACATTATAAACAAAGGTATTAGTAGCGGAGTAATATCACCCCAAGCTGCAAACCTCATCGCCGAAGGAATCTCACCACTACTTGCCGCAGACTGGAGCCTACTGCTTCAAAAACGATCCTTATTTATGGCAGCTGCTACCATCACCCAGCCCATATATATGGGTGGCAGAATAGAGGCTGCGATCAAGGCGGCAGAGATCACAGTAGCAAAGGCTGAATACGCACTGCAAGCAGCAATCAACGCAAAGACAACAACACTCATTACCGACTACTACGGGATAGTGCTCGCCGAGCGAGACGTAGAGGTAAGGACAAATGTAGTGAATGGCATCAGACAGCATCTCAGCGATACCAGAGCGATGGAGGAGGAGGGTCTAATACCCCACAGCGATGTGCTCTATGTTCAGTATCGACTGGCAGAAGCTGAGCGAGAATTGAACACCGCAATCAACAAACACACAATAGCACGCGAGGCACTGTCAAGGGTATTAAACCGCGAGTGTAGCGAAAAGTTGACAGATAGAATATTTGTAGTTGACTCAATACATAGCATTGATTACTACGTTGAAAATAGCATTAACATCAACCCAATTATACTCGATGTAAGGGGCAATATTGGATTAGCTGAACAAGGAGTAAAACTGGCTAAGGCAGCCCTACTACCAGAGGTTACACTCCTGGGCGAAGCTATTGTTGCCAGCCATAACCTCACCACCCTATTGCCTCGCTGGAGTGTTGGCATAGGACTTCGACTGAATATATTCGACGGCCTTGGCAAGGAGCGAAGGGTGGCAGCAGCTAACAGAGCTAACAACACAATGTTCACTATAGCAGAAGAGGCTACAAACCAAATCACGCTACTCATTGAGAACGAATACTATACCACAATCAACTCACTCAAAGATAGACGTATGATACAGAGCAGCATTGCATTTGCTCAGGCCTACTTAACCACCAAACAAGAGGGCTTCAAGGAGGGTTTGACAACCTCTCAAGAACTTATCGATGCCGAGCTCGAACTTCAGGCCGCAGAGCTAAGAGAGCTTGCCGCAGCATATAATTTTTGTAAATCATTAGCTCGCTTATTGGAGGCATCTGGCCTAAGCGAAACCTTTGCAGAGTATCAACAAATAGCAATATTCATATAGTATAATTAGTGTAAATCAGATAACTGAAATGATATGATTGATAGAGATAAACGAGTGTTTATATACACCATATTATGTATAGCTATTATAACGATTTTAGTGATTACATTCGACCTTTTTACGAGCGTAAACAAGCCTGTCATCCAGGGTAGCGTCGAATGCAAAACATATCTCGTCTCCTCAAAGATTGCAGGTCGCATAGATAGTATCTTTGTTGCTGAGGGCGACTGGGTGGAGCGAGGCGAGTTGTTATACACCATCTCAACCCCAGAACTCGACAACAAGCTCAAACAGGTCGAAGCTCTACGTCAAGAGGCAAAGGCATTCCGCGACGAGGTAGAACGCGGAGCCCGCAAGCAACAGATAGAAGCAGCACGCAGTATGGTCGAGAAGGCCAAGGCCGGAGCATCGCTCGCACAAACTACGTTCGACCGTATATCACGTCTTTACAGCAAGGGCGTTGTGGCACGACAGCAGTATGACGAAGCTATAGCAGAACTCGAGGCAATGAATGCTAATCTACTTGCAGCCAATGCAGAGTATAGCCTGGCATTAGCTGGTGCGACAAGCGAGCAACGAGAGATTGTAGCTGCGAAATATAGCGAAGCATCCTCTGTTGTCGACGAGGTCAACCTATATATAGGCGACAGCAAAGTCACAGCCCCAGCATCAGGTATAGTCTCGACCATTACATCTAATAGCGGCGAACTTATCGGCACAGGATTCCCAGTGATCACTATCACTAACACCGACGAGTGTTGGGCAACATTCAACATCCGTGAGGATGAAATGGAGCAAATCGAGTATGGTAAACGATTCAAGGCATTTATCCCGGCACTAAAAAGTTGGGCAGAATTCAACGTTTACTACATAGCATCTGAGGCCGACTTTGCCACCTGGACAGCCACGCGTGCACGGGGAGGATTCGACATAAAGACGTTCGAAATCAGGGCTAAGTGTAGGGATAAAAGCCTCAAGATCCTACCCGGAATGAGTGTTATAATTTACAAGATATAACATCAGTGATGAGACTTATAAACAACATAATATCAGTATTCAAATACGAAGTTTTAGAGATAGCCAGAAACCGCGTATATCTCATTACCCTACTCATACTACCCTTCGCAACTCTACTCTTCTTCAGCACAATGTTCTATGGTGGTTCAATCGAAAACCTGCCCATCGTACTGATCGACAATGACCACTCTGCAAGCTCACGACAGCTCGTAAGAATGGTAAATGCAACACGAGGCGTGAAGGTTAAGTACACTAGCACATCAATAATCGAAGCCGAAGAGCTTCTCCGTCGTGGAGACGCCTACGCAATACTCCTTATTCCCGAAGGTATGGAACGCGACATATACAGCGGTAATACCTCGCAAGTGGAGTGCTATATCTCGGGGACAAATATGTCAGCAAGCGGCGTAATAGATAGTGACATCCAAAATAGCATACGCACATTCTCTACTGGATTAGAGCTCGCAAAGCTCACGAGCACAGGCACTAATACACATACAGCGACACAAGAGGTTATGCCCATTAACTTCCTGACACACATCATATCGAATCCATACATAAACTATGGGTACTACCTCGCACCGATATTTATGTTTGTAGCCTTAGCACTATTCACCACGCTACTTACGACCTACGCCATTGGTCGCGAGTTATACTACGCGACAGCCCAGAGATGGATGAGTATATCCTCTAACAGCACCCTTGCCGCTGTCATTGGAAAGTTGCTCCCGACAACAGTTACAATGCTCATATTCGCCGAGCTAAACTACTTTGTAATCTTCAAAGTAATGGGAATGGAGTGTGCTGGTAGTCACGCGATACTGACCATCGGTGGCACAATCTTTATTCTTGCATATCAATCGATTGCACTATTCATTACAACCATTACTTCAAATATGCGACTCGCTCTATCACTTGGCGGAGGCTACACGGTTATGGCATTCACATTCTCGGGAATCACATTCCCCACGATGGCTATGTTCAATGCTGTTCGCCCTCTCACAAACTTCTTTCCCCTCACTTGGTTTACCAAACTATTTGTCGATCAAGCTATGCGTGGCACCCCAATAGAATACAGTCTCAAACCTCTATTCTCACTCACCCTATTCCTTGTTCTACCGCTATTTATAGGCAAGCGACTGAGGCGAATAACATCCGACAAACAATACTGGAGTAATGATTGATATGAGCACTGCAATAAACTATATATCACAACTTTTTGCGAGATTCAAAGAGAGTATACGAGCTGAGTTTCTGGCCATATTTCGCGACAAAGGAGCCCTGCTTCTTATCGTCATCGCCCTACCGCTCTACACGATCATCTACGCCACGGCCTACGGCAGTGAGGTGGTGCGAGATGTTGCAATCGCCGTAGTTGACAACGACAAGACATCGTCGAGTAGAGAACTCATAGATGGCATCGCCTGTGGCCCTAATACTTTGATAAGATTTGAACCACAGAGCATCATCGAAGCACAGCAACTATTCTACAAAGGACTTATTTACGGCATTGTCTACATCCCCAATGACTTTGAACGCAACTTGCTTCAGGGAACAGTGGCAAACATCGGTCTAATACTTGACGGCAGCCATCTACTCCTCTACCGCCAAGTTCTCGAACAGATAGCCTCCAATACCCTCACCCAGGGAGCGACGGTAGAGCTTATGCGTCTTGTTGGGCGTGGCGAAAGCAAGCAGGCTGCACTGGATACCATCAACCCCGTAGAGCTCGACATACACCACCTCTACAATAGATCTCTCGGCTACGGCTCGTTCGTTATGCCACCAGTTGTCATCGTAATCATACAGCAGACTCTAGTCATTGGCCTTAGTATGATTGCTGCACGACGTCGAACAAGAGGCCTTAATCGCGAACTACTGTCACCACTAAACATTACAGCTAAACTTTTAGTATACATATTTATATACACAATCAACTTAACTATCATATTATGTACAATTTGGCAGATTTTCGGCTTCCCATTCACTGGTTCCCTCGGAGATATTGCTATCTTCACCACACTCTATATCTCATCAGTCACAGCACTAGGTCTTGCTGTTGCACAGTTCTTCAAACACCGCGAAGCACCACTAATGCTACTACTCTGCACCACTATACCAATACTACTTCTCGCAGGCGTATCATATCCTCGCGAAGCCTTTCCATCGTGGCTCTACCACCTTGGCCGTCTACTTCCAAGTAGCAGCGGCATAGATGGATTTATTGCGTTAGCCTCACGCGGTGCAACGCTCAGCGATGTAGTTCCAGAAATTGCGACGCTTATAATATTAACATTTGCTTATCTCCTCATAGCACATCTTATCAACATAAGAGTCAGCAGAAATTTGCCATAGCACAAAATGTACACCACATTTCATAGCATAATAGTTTTGTTTGTTTCGCAAATTATTTTTAAATTTGCATTACCGTACAGTTCTACTATACGGCAGACATATTATTACGAAAGTGTTTTCGCTTTTGTCCTGTTAGAAAATGTGGAAGTTTTCAGAACTGAAGGACACAACGAAGAGCACTCATCTCTTGTGTAGCTATGTGGCTATGCACATTCGTGCATACCTGCCCCATACTATCCAGGTGTGGGGCTTTGTATCGTTTATTTCAGTTCAGGTCTTTCCACAACCTTCTAACAGATAAACGGATCCAACTCCACACTTTCTTTTATTATTTACGCTACAAGGAGTTGATGTAGCTTCATTACACAAATGAAAAAACTACTATTATCGTTGTTGTTACTAGTCGTAACAATCAATGTTGGCTACGCCCAACGCAAACAAACCACAAAAGACTTTGTCGCAGCTCGTTTCCCAGATCTCCCATTCACCGAGATTAAGGGTTCGTTGACGTATCAGTACATCATAGGAAACAATGGCGACCACATTCTTGATGGCACATATACTGTAAAATGCCAACAAGGACTCACAGACAAGTCTGGATGGATTAGCTACGGCACATACAAAATTAGCGGCAGCTATAATGTGAATACAACTTTCTCAAACGGTCTACTCAATGGTCCATTGACAGTCAGCCGCAAGGCCTATGCGAAGCTTGATTCATACTCTGATAGAATGGAGGTAAACTGCAGCTACAATTTGACAGCAGCCTTCTCAAATGGAGTTCCTAACGGTACATTCAAGCTCACATTCTTAGGTGACCAATCAAAAAAAGGTAATCTAACAGCAAACTACAAAAATGGAACTCTCGTTGGTGCATACTCATACGACTATGACCGCACTGTCTACAAAGGCAACTTCAACTCTTCAGGCGACTTTATTGGCTCATGGAATTTTGATGGCACACAGATTCTGTTCGAGAATGGAGTATTGATCTCTAAGACAAGTAATGGCACATCAACAAAGCCAGCAACATCAGCAGTTGCTAAGAAATATGCCAATGGTCAGTTATCAGAAGATGAGCTCTACGACTTAGGTTATTTAGTTAAGACAACAACTGTATATCTAAGCAACTTAGCTCGCAACTTTGTCCTCGATATTTGCGAAGAACCCATTGATGGAAGATATCCGCAAACCAATAATCCAACATACGTGTATCTTGAGGAAATTTCAAAGCTTAAAGAGACTGGTGTAGATGAATTGATCAAGTGTATCATCAATAGATACAACGCAAACAAAGGCACTGCCCAAATGGATTTGGACATTTGCTACGGTGATGGTGAGTATAACTGCATTCGTCAAGATGAGATTGGCAACTACTATTT
>JAFYSI010000099.1 GCA_017559425.1 Alistipes sp. | reverse complement strand
CACCTTATGCTGATAGTCAAGCATATAGACCTGATGATTCATCTTTGTGCCAAATATTCCACTACCGCCTGAGCAGGCCAAACCAAATGGCAGCCTCGATGTATCATTGAGCTTACGCGCTGCCAGCTCTGCCATTTGAGTAGCTGTAACAACCTCGATAGGAATCTTGTCAGGCAGAACCAAAAAGTTTTTCGAGAATATATCCTTGATACGAACATAAACCCACTCCACGTGCTCTGGCTTACGCACAACCTTATCTATACAAAAGCTACATATATGACGACCATCTGGCAAATGCAAATCGTTTGCACCAGTAATTCTGCTACAATTTGAGCATAAATCGACACTATGCTCCATACAAAACTTACGACCCCAAGCATCTACTCGGCACCTACCATAGAGTATTTTATCGCAGAGGACACAGCGCTCTGGAGCAAAGTAGTTCAGCATTGTAGTTACAATTTAGCAAAATCACTATTTACCACAAATGTAGCAACTTTTGCCATACCCTGCAATATTTTATGCAACATTTCTTGACAAACTCCTTTTTTTGTGGATAAAATTCAATGTAGCACTTTGATTTCCAAAAATCATTTGCTATATTTGTAATCAAATTAACATAAAACCACTACTACTATGAGCATCGAAACAAGATTTGCCGGCGAAGCGGCTGTAAACACCGAAATGAAATGTCTTTGCGTTTTTGTACTGGATGTATCTGGTTCAATGCGCGGCACACGACTTGAAGCACTTAATCAGGGTATAAAGGATTTCTACGCCGAGATTCAGACCGGCGACAATGTTTCTGACAAACTCATCGAGCAGCTTGAGGTTGCTGTTATTCAGTACGACGAGGAGGTTCAGGTTCTGCGTGAGCCAGCCCTGCTTGAGGAGTCTGAGGTTGCTCCAACACTCACTGAGCGTGGTTCTGTAACCGAGACCGTTATGGCTATGGAGGAGGCTATCAACATTGTTGAGGCTCGTAAGAGTTGGTATAAAGAGACTGGCCAGAGATACTACCGCCCTTGGATTATCGTTATGACTGACGGTGAGCCTTATGGTAACCGTGCTTCTGCTGCAGATATCGACGCTATCTCTGCGCGTGTAGCTGCAGACTCTGCTGCTAAGAAGTACTTTATGCTGGGCATCGGCGTTGGTGATGCTAATATGGAGCTCCTCCAGAAGATGTGCGGCAAGGCTATGCCTCTCCAGGGCACTAAGTTCACCGCATTCTTCCAGTGGCTCAGTAACTCACTCTCAACTGTTTCAACCAGCCGTGAGGGTGATAAGGTCAACATCAAGGATGGTGCTGACGCTTGGATGGACTCATTCGAGATCTAAGAATAGTATTCACAAACAAGAGGTGTATCCGCCTTGCGGCTACACCTCTTTTTAATAATAAAGAATATGGTTAAGCCTAATTTTATCACTAAACTCTTCACCAAGGTCAGCAGCAACCCAGATCCAAAGCCTGCTGATGGTGCAGATAACCAAGATAACGCTAACGCAGATCCTCAGGACGAGAATACCGACGAGTCTAATGAGGATGATACATCTGCGGACGAATCTAATGACAAGCCGAATGAAGCCGATGCTCCTGCCGACGAGCCAAAAGATGAGTCTAAGGAGAACGACGTTCCTGCAGACGAGCCAAAAGATGAGCCTAAGAAGGATGACGTTCCTACAGACGAGCCAAAAGACGAGCCTAAGGAGAACGACGTTCCTGCAGACGAGCCTAAGGATGCGACAGATACCGACCCAGTAGATGTTCCGGCGGAGCCTGCTAAAAGTGTTGATTTGGACAATCCAGACAGACGCCTTGTAACAAGTGTTGCTGATGAGAATAGCTATGTTGTTGGCTTCTCAATTCAGGGTCGCAGCCATATCTCAAATGGTACTCCTTGCGAGGATTATCACGCCTATAAGGAGCTTGCTCCAGGCTGGAGGCTCTTTATAACATCTGATGGTGCAGGTTCTGCTCGCGAGTCTGCTCGAGGCTCAAAGGCCAACTGTGAGATGGCTGAGAAGTTTATAACCCAACTGCTCACTGCAAAGGGTTGGATTGAGAAGAACTATATGCCAACAGAGCTTGAGTGGCACATTGAGTGCTACAACATCTTCCTCTCTATGAAGAACATTATCTTCCGTCAGGCTGATAAGCAAGCAGCCCAGTACAAAGAGAGCAAGGAGGCTGAACTCGCGGCTCTTGAGGCTGAGATTGAGAAGTGCGAGGATCTGGTTCAGCGTGGGCATTTGGAGAGCAAGAAGCACGACCTTATTGCCAACATTAACCGTCCTCTGAGCGCACGCGACTTCAACGCTACAATCATTCTGATGTTGCTCACCCCTAACGGTATGCTTACTGCTCACATTGGAGATGGTCGTATGGGTTACAAGAGCAAGGATGGCGAGTGGAAGGCTCTACTGACCCCACACAAGGGTGACGAGGCCTCTGCAACAGTATTTATCCCTAACGATTGGCACCAGATTCGTGTCCCTGCATTCACTATGTCAGATGTATATCTTCCAGAGTGCAAGGTTGTTCACGAGCTTCCAGAGGCTATTGTTCTGATGAGTGACGGTTGCGAGAATATCACTTGGAGCTGCTACACCCGCGATGAAAATGGTTACTACTATGACCCTAACAAGCCATTCAAAGGTTTCTTCGAGCCACTGTTAGAGGAGATGAATCGCGACCTTACACCTGAGCAGCGTGCAGATCGCCTCATCGAGATTATCAATGTCGGCACATCTGCTGGCAAAGCCGAGCACGACGACAGAACTATGATTTTTGCAGCATTCAAATAGAGGCTGCCAGCACTACTAAGTATTGTTATTTGTTGCACCACCCTCCGCTACGGCGAAGGGTTGGTGCACAGAGTTTTATAAAACGTTGGCTATGAATCTATACATCAAGCGCGCCGAGAACGATTGTTTTGAGGCGATTACAGCCGAGCCTATATCGAACGAGTTATACAATATAACTTCTGACCCCTATTGCGACGAGTACCATATTGTCAT
>JAFYSI010000098.1 GCA_017559425.1 Alistipes sp. | reverse complement strand
CGTTGGGGATATACTCCTCACCGATAGGCATAAGGGTCTCAATCACTGGGTGGCGTCCCTCCTTGATATCGAGAATAGTGCTATCGTCGACCGTAGGACGCACATAACCACGCTCGCGAGCAATAGCTGCGAACGACTGCAGACAGTCGATGCGTGCCACGATATGAGCATCACGCTGAAGTGTTGCCAGATGCTGGCTTATAAACATCACAAGGGCGTTATAGATCTCAGTCTCGATCTGTACGATACGCTCTTCAGCACCCATAATCTTCTGCTCATATTCCTTGAGTTCCTCGGTGATGTAACGCTCAGCACCCGTGAGTGTCTGCTTACGAATCCACGTCTCAGGAACCTTATCCTTATGGGTGTTACGCACCTCGATATAGTAGCCGAAGACGTTGTTATATGCCACCTTGAGCGATGGGATACCTGTTGCCTCGCTCTCACGCTGTTGCAACGAAAGGAGGTAGTCCTTGCCGTGGAGAGCTATGCGACGTAGATCGTCGAGCTCTGCCGACACTCCCAAGGCGATGATGCCTCCCTTCTGAATCTGGTTGGTCTCAGGATCGGGGAATATCTCGCTCTCGAGTCGTTTACGAACATCAGCAAGAGGGTCAATCTTTGTTGCTATAGCGTGAAGAGGTTCATAGTCGGTAGACTCCATCAGGGCCTTGAGAATCTCGATTGCCGCAAGAGAGTTCTTCAGTTGGACAAGCTCACGAGGTGTCACACGCTGTGTAGCAATACGCGACGCTATACGCTCGAGGTCGCCAATGAGCGATATCTGCTCACGCATAGCCTCGCCGAGCTCCTCGTCGGTCAAAATCTTCTCAACTATATTTTGACGCAGTCTAATCTTCTCGATATCCATCAGCGGCATTGCCACCCAACGCTTGAGCTGTCGACCACCCATTGCCGTACGCGTGCGGTCAAGGATGTCGACAAGCGAGCACTTCGAGAGTGCTCCATTCGAAGAGAAGAGCTCTAGGTTGCGAATAGTAAACTTATCAATCCAGACAAAGTCCTCGCGGTCTATACGCTGAATCGATGAGAGGTGTGCTATCTGCTTATGCTCTGTGAACTCAAGATAGTATAGGATGGCTCCCGCTGCCGAGATACCCTCCGACATAGCGTCGATACCGAAACCCTTGAGATTCTGCACACCGAGCTGCTTGCAGAGCTTGTCGCGGTTTACAGACTCGGAGAATACCCATTCGTCGAGACGATAGGTATAGTGCTTCGAGCCGAAGATATCGGCGAAATGCTCCTCACGACCACGCTGGTATACAATCTCCTTTGGCTGGAGGTTTGATATGAGCTTGTCGATATAGCTGTCGTTACCCTCAGCAACGTAGAACTCACCTGTCGATAGGTCGAGGAATGCTACGCCCGTCTTGCTCTTGCCGAAGTAGACCGCCGCGAGGAAGGTGTTCTCCTTGCCCGCAATGAGGTTCTCGCCCATCACCACACCTGGAGTGACCATCTCGATCACGCCACGCTTCACCAGCTTCTTTGTCATCTTAGGGTCCTCGAGCTGCTCGCAGATGGCCACACGCTCACCCGCACGCACGAGCTTAGGCATATAGGTATCAAGGGCGTGGTATGGAAATCCCGCGAGCTCGACATACGACGCAGCACCATTGGCACGACGCGTGAGCGTGATGCCGAGGATGCTACTCGCCTTGATGGCATCATCGCCAAAGGTCTCGTAGAAGTCACCCACACGGAACAGTAGAATGGCATCGGGATGTACAGCCTTGATCTCGTAGTACTGCTTCATCAGCGGTGTCTCGACATACTTCTTCTCGGCCTTTTGTTCGGTTGCAGATGTATCTAAAGTCTTCTTTGCTCTTGGGCTCATATCTTCGATTTTAATATCCTACAAAGGTAGTCGAAAAGTTTGAAATATCAAAACCACAACCTAAAAAGCCTCCACAACACTCCACTCACAACCATTATGCAGTCCTTATATATACTATATAGACAGCTCAAGACCATATTATCGCGTTTACAAACTCCAACTTTTACAGATTGCAGATTGCATTTCTTCGTCTTGTTTGTATCTTTGCAGAGTCGATGGCACACTTGGTGCCTCGCAAGATAAAACAAGAGATAGATGAAACCATACCCTATAGATAGTAACGACTCGCTCGAGCTTGATATGCTGGGCGAGGTGCGTGCAGGATTTCCGTCAATGGCCGATGAGGAGCCAACAGAGAAGCTCGACCTCATAAAGCTGTTGGTGCGTCACCCCGCATCGACATTCTTCTTCCGAATTAGTGGCACATCGATGGTAGAGGCCGAGATGGATGAGGGCGACATAATAATCGTAGACCGCAGCGTAGAGCCATATAACGGCTGCTCGGCAGTGTGCTTCATCGATGGCGAGTTTACTGTAAAGCGTGTGGAGCGTCACGCCGACCACATCGACCTCATAGCCGCCAACCCCAAGTTTCCGACCATTCACATCACCCCCGACAACGAGTTCGCCATCTGGGGTGTTGTGACATACGTCATTAAACGAGCCTAACGCCAATGTTTGCCCTTGCCGACTGCAACAACTTCTTCGTATCGTGCGAGCGAGTATTCCGCCCCGAACTTGAGGGGCGTCCTGTCATCGTGCTCTCGAGCAACGATGGCTGTGCCATAGCACGCAGCAACGAGGCAAAGGCTCTCGGCATCAAGATGGGCGAGCCTTACTTCAAGATTCGCGACATCGCTAAACGTCACAACGTGGCGATATTCTCGGGCAATATGACCCTCTACGCCGACTTCTCGCGACGTGTGCGTGCAGTGCTGCGTGAGAGTGCACCACAAATCGAGGTCTACTCCATCGACGAGGCCTTCCTCGACCTCCGCGGTATGGAGCAGAACGACTTCGATGCCTTTGCCAAGAGGCTCTCGGCACGCTGCCGTCGCCTTACGGGAATACCCCTCTCGGTGGGCATAGCACCGACGAAGACCCTTGCCAAGATTGCCGCCGAGCTATGTAAGCACTACCCCAAACTGCGTGGCGGATGTTTTATGCACCGCGAGGCTGACATCGAAAAAGTTCTACGCAAGACCCCCGTGGGTGATGTATGGGGCATAGGTCGTCGTAGTGCTCCACGCCTCGAGATGATGGGTGTACACACCGCCTGGGACTTTCGATCGCTAAGCGAGGAGTGCGTGCGACGACGTATGGGACTCCCTGGCGTACGCACCTGGCGAGAGTTGCACGGCATACCATCGATAGGCTTCGAGCACCAACCACGAAACAAGCAGTCGATATGCAACTCACGAAGTTTCTCAACAGAGATCTACGACCGTAAGCTACTAATGGAGCAGGTGGCTAAGTTCGCAGCGATGACTGCTGAGAAGCTACGCAACCAGCATAGTCTATGCTCCGAGCTCACAGTGTTTGCCGCAACAAACCGCTTTCACACCGACGAGTTGCAGCAGTATGGCAACGTAACGATTCCTTTTGTTGAGCCTACAGATAGCACCCTACATCTTGTGCGTGCAGCACGCGAAGCTATAAACGAGATATTCATCGGTGGCTACGGATACAAGCGTGCGGGAGTTATCGCCTCGGGCATCAGCGAACGTGAGGGGGCGGCACACTCGATGTTCAACGCCGAGGAGCAGGCACAGCACAAACGCCTGATGGCTGCTGTCGACGCGATAAACAGAAGTTGCGGCGAGAATAGCCTCATAATAGCCTCACAGGGTCTTGGCGAAGTACGCACAACAAGCTCCCAACGCTCACCACGATACACCACTCGATGGGACGAAATACCCGTAGCAAAGATAAAATAGCGAAGAAAAACACGATATTTGCATCAAAATGCAAAATAAGTGCTCAAAAAATTTGGAGAACAAAAAAAAGTGCGTATATTTGCACCCGATTTGGAAACAAATCAAATGGTGGATGTAGCTCAGTCGGTTAGAGTAGAGGATTGTGGTTCCTAAGGTCGTGGGTTCGAATCCCATCTTCCACCCTGAAAACCTCGAAAGCCTCATAACGTTGTTATGAGGCTTTTTTTGTATTTGAGGTTTAAGTCATTTGTAGAATTTTAAACCGAATAGCGTATCTATGAAACGTCTTTTAGCAATCCCACTTATCATTGTCGCAGCCCTCACTTCGATGGACCTCTCAGCACAGCAGATTGTAAAGAAGCGTATTGGAGCATATACCGAGAGTGGCAATGTGGTAGTTGCCGAGGCTAACACCACACTCGCCGTAGACCTCACAGTCGAAGTAGAACACTTCACTCCAGGACCATACGCCCGCTATGCCGAGAGTATGCTCGGCTGCCAAGCACGCCTCACAGACAACGTGACATACCGCCTGGTGTCGACAAACGTAGGCATCGTGGAGGACAACACCCACCTATTGGCTGACAACGCAGCGACATACGGCCTCAACACACCTTGTGCAGAGGAGTTCCCAGAGTTCACATTCGACCGCCTCAGCTCAGCAAAGCAGGATGTAAAGGAGCGTGCTAAAAGTGCTGCCGAGAAGATCTACTCACTCCGTACAGCACGTCTCGAGCTCATCACAGCAGAGCTTGGCGATGGCGTGTATGGTGCAGGTCTTGAGAGTGCATTGCGTGAGATAGACCGCCTCGAGAAGGAGTATATCGATCTCTTCCTCGGTAAGCGTAAGGTGTCGACAATCACATACCGTTACTACATCCCAGTAAAGCCAGCAGAGTTCGAGACTATTACAACGACAGCAACAGCAGAGGATACTGAGGCAACAGCAACACCAGTAGTTACCG
>JAFYSI010000097.1 GCA_017559425.1 Alistipes sp. | reverse complement strand
CCAACGCTGGTGGCGACGATACCAACAATGATGGAGATGACCCAGATGCTGGCGGCGACAATCAGGATGGTGGCAACACCGATGTAGACAATCCTGGTGTCAACACCAACATCACACCCTGGAGTGGTGCGTGGGCAACGGATGGTGGTCGTGATGTCGTGGGTAGCGATACCGACTTCTACTTCGAGGCTAACTCATTCTCAAACCTCGTTGTTGTAACCTTCAACGGCTCTACGGCGACCGTCGAGAGCTCAAATTCAGCCATTAAGACGAACATTTCAGGTGCATACGTCACCATCGATATGCTCACAAATAGCGTGTCGGGTGTTGAGATTGTGGCACTTGGCCAGAGTTCGGATGGTGGCCTCAAGATCTATGGCGACAAGAAGTTCAAGCTCACGCTCAGTGGTCTCGATCTTACATCAAAGCGTGGTCCTGCAATCAACTCGCAGTGTAAGAAGCGTATGTTCCTAAATCTTGCCAGCGGCACGACAAACCGCATTACCGACGCTGCAAACTACACAGATGATGCATACACACTCCCAGGCTCCTACTACGAGGATCGCAAGGGTGCCTTCTTCTCGGAGGGTCACATCATCGTGAGTGGTCAGGGTGCTTTGGTTGCTGAGGGTAAGTATAAGCACGCCATTGCTACCGATGGTTACTACTACCAGCGTCCAGGTGCTACCATCGCCGTGATCGGTGCGGCTAAGAATGCCCTCCACGTCAAGGGTGACGACGAGGATCAGATTGGTGCTTGGTTCAAGGGTGGTATGTTCTACGCTCGCGTTGCAAGCACTGCAGGCAAGGGTGTTAAGTGCGACTACGACATCGTTATCGCTGGTGGTAAGTTCGATATCGAGACCTCGGGAAATGCCGAGTACGACTCTACGGAGGCCGACACATCATCGGCTGCGGGCATTAAGAGCGACACGCACATTGAGATTAACGGCGGCGAACTCGTGTTTAAATCGACTGGTAGTGGTGGTAAGGGCATCAACTGCGATGGCTCGCTTACCATCAACGGTGGTAACCTTAACCTCACCACAACGGGTAAACGCTACGAGTATAACAGGAATACTACCTCTTCGCCTAAGGCTATCAAGGTCGATGGTGCAATCGTTATCAATGGCGGTGTTATCGACATCAATGTTACAGGTGCAAGCGAGGGTTCGGAGGGTATGGAGAGTAAGTCTTCAATTACGTTTAATGGCGGTGAGACTTTTGTGAAGTCTTACGACGACGGTATCAATGCCAAGTCCGACATCACCATCAACGATGGTAAAATCTATACCTACGGCACAAACAACGATGGTATGGACTCTAACGGCAAGCTCAATATGAAGGGTGGCTTGGTTATCGGTGTTGGTAGCAACGCTCCCGAGACAGGTGTCGATGTCGACGTGAGCAGCAACTGGACAATTAGCGGTGGTACTATGATTGGCTTTGGTGGCTCTATGATGGCCTCTCCATCAACATCAAGCCCACAGTGTATGTTGGTCTACAACGGCCTCTCAGCAACTGCTGGCCAGGAGATTACGCTTTGCGACAACGAGGGCAATGTCATCGTATCGTTCGAGTACCCACTCACCAAGAGCGGTGCTACACTGCTTCTCTCGTGTCCAGAGATTAAGAAGAGTAGCACATATCAGGTATGGCAGGGCGGTACTATCTCGAACCCTACAGACGAGTGGATGTACTGGTCTGTAGAGGGTACTATCTCAGGCGGTACTCAGCTCAATACTTTCACCCCTTCAAGCACTATCACTACCATCGGTAGCTCATCAGGCGGAGGTCCTGGTGGCGGCGGTGGCGGCGGTGGCTGGCCTGGTGGCGGCGGCTGGTGGGGTTAATCGCCTCGTGCAAAATAAAAGAGGAGTGTTCAACACGCAGTTGAACACTCCTCTTCCTGTTTAACTAAACTTATTTGCTGATTGTTGCTCGTTCGTCAAGATACTCTACTGTGATAGATTTTTCATTCTCATCGCCGTAGGTCATCTTCACCTTGTCGTTGTAACCCGCCCAACTATCGGTGTATGTAGCATTTACTATGCCATCATAGAAGCCAAGCTCCCTTGTAGAGTATGTTGTGCGATAGTGCTTAGAGGTGTAGTGCAATACATCCTCAATCTCTACGTTCAGGGTCTTGCTCATATCCGAGTTGTAGATGAAGCATACGCTTCCGCTAAGCTCGTAGTGCATTGATGTGTCAAAGCTCCAGTTGCTGACGTTGAGCTTGTACTGGTTGCCCGACTCATCGTTTGTGCGAAGCTCGATAATGCCATCTACGGCTGTTAGCGTAAGACCTGCGTATCCCAAATCCCACTCTCCACCCTCGCTAAGGAGCTTTCCGTTTGTTGTATATGTGTTGCGCACTCTTCCCGAGTCATTATAGACCAAGAACACGCTATCGCGATTCTCGCTAAGCTGAGGAGTAAGATCTGTATAGGGGTAGATATTTTTGCAAATCAGAGCTCGGAGATCTTCTGACTCTGTCGATAGGTACATATCTGCGGCAAGTGCCCAGCATATATCTCTATTTGTGTCCTCGAGGCGGCTATCTGCCTGGCGTGCTATCTCCTTGCCAATGTCTATTGGCTGGCGGTCCATAGTACCCTCGCTGCGAACACAGGCTGTGGCAAGCATTGCAACAAGTGCAATGGCTAAAATAGTATATCGTCTCATAATCTTCTACTTTTTAGAGTTAAACCTATATCCTAAGCCTACACGTGCCGAGCCTCCGATACCTGCACCAACCTCCACGAAGCCGTAGAACGCACGACCAAAGCTTGCACCGAAGAGTACCACGTCGAACATTGGCGTAAGGCCTCCGTTGGCACGCTCAAGGTGACACATAAGGCCTGCCGAAACGGTCGAGTAAAGCTCCACCTTGTCACGACGCAAGTAGCTAAATCGTGCGTCGAGCAATGCTGCAATGTTGAATATGCGGTCGTGATAGAGCTTCTCGTTGGTATATGTGTCGTAGGTGTTCTGCCAAGTTCCCGCGATTGTAGCTCTTGCACCGAGTCCAAGCCAAGGACGCAACTGCTGGCTATAGCCGAGACCTATGGTAGAAAGGATATATCTTGGTCCCTGCTTCACACGAAGTGAGTTCATATCGTTGATAAAGTCAGGGCCTACGTCGCATCCGCAACCAAAGCCTACCTCATCGAGGAAAAACCACGATAAGAAGCCTGGAGCACCATACTCGAGGCGAAGGTTGTGCTTGAAGCGTATCTCCTGAATATTTTTGCTTGTCACCTCGTCTGTCTCAAGGTTGACACCGCTCTCCATAAATCCCGTTACTCGGTTGTAGATGAGCTGGTCGTCGACAACCTCCTGAGCCTGGGCACTGCACACCGCAAAGGCGAGGAGTGCCAATAGTATATATCTACGCATAGCTATTTTTGTTTAGTGTTAAAGCGATATCCAATACCTGCGTTAATGATGCCTCGAGTACCATAGCCCACCTCGATATAGCCGAAGAAGTTGCGGCCAACGCTGAGGCCCAGCGGCTTGAAGTCGAAGGCGCAGAATGCCTCGTATATATTATTGCCATAAATATTGTTACGAATCTCAACGCCCGCACCAAGTGAGAGGCTTGAGTACACCTGTACGATGCCTCGACGAATCCACGCAAAGCGTGCGGTAGGCATAAATCCGATGTAGTCCACACGGTCGGTGTCGATCTTGGTATGGTTAGCGTAGCTGTACTTATGGCGACGTCCCGATGTCCAGGTCACAGTGCCTCCCACTTCAAACCACTCGTTAACCCAGTAGCCGTAGTCGAAGTTGTGCGTAAGCCATACCGTAGGGCTTAGGTAGCCTCGCTCCTCGGTGTAGAATCCTCCGAGCTCCCAGGTAAATGCTGGCTCGCCAAACCAGTCGGTACCTCCCCACGCAAGGCCGTAACGTAGCTCGTGCGTCTTGGGAGCAAGAGGTTTTGTGGGCGATGGTCTAAACTCTGTGTCGGGGTCTGCGGGTGTGAACTTCACCTCGTATGTTCCCAACGAATCACGAAACTTGTAGGTGTGCTGTGCGAAAAGCGGTGTGCTACCTATCATTAATATAAGTAGCAATGCGATGGCTCTTAATGCACTTTTTTGTTGCTTCATAGTATTGTGTTTTTAGGTTTTTCTTTACTGCAAAGTTACTACAAAATTCCCCCCCCCACCAAATTTTTAGGGCAAAAGTTTTTCCGAATCGCAAGTTGTAAACATCAGTAAATCAGTGTGTTAAATAGTGATCAAAATGCTAATTTTTCATAGTGCTGATTATCAGGCAGTTACGAGAGTGGTGCCTAAAATCTTGATTATTAGCGAGTTAGTAAAAATCGACACGTTGCTCAACATTTTTTCTGCCTCTTGCACGAATTAAAAAATTATTATTACCTTTGCCCTCACATAAGGGGTGCTAATAGCTCGCTTCTGAAGATTGGTATATATAAAAATGGCCAGCCAAGATTCGTACGAAGTGAGAATATTGGCTGAGATTAAACCCATCGTACCGGATACGGGTAATGCCGAGACCGGGAAAAAGGAAATATCTTATTT
>JAFYSI010000096.1 GCA_017559425.1 Alistipes sp. | reverse complement strand
TGAGACTATCAACAACCTTCACCTCACTATCACAGCTAAGGCTGAGTAGGAGAAGATCTTCGGTGCAGTTACAGCTGCTGACCTCGCTACTGCTCTTCAGGAGAAGGGTATCGAGGTTGACCGCAAGAACATCACTGTAGACTCTGTTAAGACTCTTGGTGAGTTCGAGGCTGTTGCTAAGCTTCACCGCGAGGTTAAGGCTACTATCAAGTTTGCTGTAGTAGCTGAGTAATCTCAGGCATATACCAATATCGAGGGCTATCCGTAAGGATGGCCCTTTTTCTTTGCATATAGCCACCGATAGTAAACTGTTCTGAGAAACAACATAACACAAGACCGGCAACGCTATCAGCACTGCTGAAAACTAATAACGAGACCATCTTCTCAACACCTAACAAACCTTTCCACATCGTTTCGTGTCTACCCTATCGCAACGAAACAGCAGACTTTTCAGCACTATTACTATCTTTGTTGCGTCGATGACAAACGAGTAAGTACCCTCACTAATGATCAAAGCATCCTACTTCTTCCAACTTCCCGCAACCACAAAACACGCTATCGGGTGATTCTCTGGCACTTCATTTGTATCCCAAGTCATATAAACTGTGAAAAATATTTGGTAATTTGGGATTTATTCTTTAATTTTGTAATGAAAATAGATGAGCAAGCACAAATAGTGCAATCGTTTGGTTTTCAGTTTTTTGTAGCTATATTATTTTTAACGGGTAAGGTGAGACAGCTTTGCCCTTGTTGTGCGTATATAGCAAACAGTCATTACGACAACAACTAAACAAACACATAACAAACAATTTTATTAATTTAAACTACACACACAATGAAAAAGCTTCTATCTATTTTGGCTTTGGCACTCGCGTTTGTTGCCTGCCAGAATGAGCCTGGATTGGGTGAGAAGAATGGCGATCTTGCGAACGTTGTTCTTAGCATTGAGGCTCCTGAGCTTGCTACCCGTGCTGATAGTGATGCAAATGCGGGTAAGAACAGTGCATTTGGTGCAATCGACTTCTTCAACGATGCCGATTGGGCTAACTATGATGTTCGTTACATCCTCGAGGTGTACGATGCAAACGACGACGGTACAGGTGAGCCTATCTACCGCGAGCGTTTGGTGAACTACTTGGACAAGTACGCTCCTACTCAGTTCGAGTTGCGTCTTGTTCCTAACCGCGAGTACAAGTTCGCTGTCTTTGCTGACTTCGTTAATCATGGCACAACTACTGACCTCTTCTACGACACAACAGATCTTCGCAACGTTACTGCTAAGACTGGTGCTGAGGGTTGGAATGCAATGAACGAGGTTCGCGATGCTTACTACGTATCAGAGAACGTTGAGGTGTCTACAAGCCTTAACAAGACCCTTACTCTTACACGTCCATTCGGTAAGGTTCGCGTTATCGCTACTGACCTCGACTACATCGCTGGCTACTCAGCTCCTGGTTATGTAGAGGTTAAGTACCACACTGAGGCACTCTACAACTCATTCAACGCAGTTAACGGCAACCTTAACACTACTACATTGGCAGGCGATGAGCTCGTTTATAGCTATGATGTTAAGAAGGATGCTCCTTACACTGAGGGTTACGATGCTGAGGCTAAGAATCAGACTCTCTTTGCTGACTACCTCTTCGCACGTGAGGGCCAGCAGATGCCTATCAACTTCGAGATGTCTGTTTACGAGTCTAAGGGCGGTCGTCTTATCAAGACTACTGACTTCAACACTCAGATTCCAGTACAGCGTAACTACTTGACAACCATCACTGGTGATATCCTCACAACTCAGGCAAACATCACTATCGTTGTTAACGATGACTTCGTAGACGAGTTGATTAACCCATCAATGGAGAAGCCAGTTGATGCGCCTGCAGTTACTGCCACTGTTGAGGGTAACACTGTAACTCTTAAGTGGGACGAGGTTGAGGGTGCTGTTAAGTACTACACTCGCCGCGTTGCTGAGGGTAACGTAGCATTCGAGGAGACTGCTGAGTGCACTAAGGTTTACGAGAACCTCGCTTGGGAGACTGAGTACACATTCGAGGTTTACGCAGTTAGCGAGAAGGGTATCGTATCAAAGACTACTGTTGTAACAGCTACTACTGAGAAGGAGCCTATCAAGTACAACATCTATCTCCGTAATGAGGACAACTGGGATGCTGTTTACTTCTTCGCTTGGGGCGACGACTTCGCTACAATTGATTGGCCAGGTGAGGAGATGACCAAGACTACTGTTGATGAGGTTGAGTACTATGTTTACACATTGCCTTCAGAGGTTAACGGCAAGACTATCAACTTCTTGTTCAACAACGGTAACAACGGCAAGCAGACTGCCGACATCGAGGGTATTGTAATTAACAAGGATCACTTCTACACTAACTATGTTGAGCCACAGCCATCTAACCTCGTTCTCTACCTCAAGCCTAACGCTAACTGGAAGGTTGACAACGCTCGCTTCGCTGCATACTTCTTCGGTGCTGGCGAGACTTGGGCAGATATGACACTCGTTGAGGGTGAGACTGACATCTACTCTGTAGATGCTCCTGCAGGCTACCCTAACGTTATCTTCTGCCGTATGAACCCTAGTGCTACAGATAATAACTGGAACAACAAGTGGAATCAGACTGCAGACCTTACAGTTCCTACTGATGGTACAAACTTGTACATCGTTAAGGAGAATACTTGGGACAATGGTGGCGGTACTTGGAGCGTTTATACTCCTGCTGTTGTTGAGCCTGAGGTTCTTGCTACACCTGTTGTTGAGGCTGAGGTTGAGGGTAACGTTGTTACTTTGACATGGGAGGCTGTTGAGAACGCTGCTCAGTATGGTATCACTGTTGGTACTGAGATGCCTGTATTCGTTGAGGAGACAACTTACGTCTTCACTGGCGAGTATGAGACTAAGTACACATTCAACGTTGTAGCAGTTCCTGAGGACGAGACTAAGTTCGCTGTATCTGAGGCTGCTGTTGCAACTGCTACTACCGAGGCTGAGCCCGCTGAGGAGGTTGTTTACACCACTGTTGCTGAGTTCTTGGCTGCTGCTGAGGATGAGTCTGAAACTGCACCTATGTACACATTGAAGGGTACTATCACTGCTGTTGCTAACACTTCTTATGGTAACTTCGACCTTACTGACGACACAGGTACTGTATACATCTATGGTCTTATGTCTCCTGATGGCGCTACTAACAAGTATTGGGCTACTTCAGGTGCTAAGCTTGGTGACGATATCGTAGTTAAGACTGTACGTACATCGTTCAATGGCACAGCTCAGGGTAAGAACGCTTGGTTCGTTGAGCTTGTTTCTCCAGGTACACGTGCATTCTATACCATTGATCCAGCAGCTGTTGATTTCGAATCTGCAGGTGGTGAGCAGGATATCGAGGTATTTGCTTACAACACAACTGCTTCTGTAACTGCTACTTCTGACAATGACGCATTCACAGTTGCAGTTAATGGCTACGTTGTTACTGTAACTGCTGCAGCTAACGAGCTTGAGGAGAAGGTAACAGGCAATATCACTATCAAGGTTGGTGATTTGGAGCCTACTGTTGTTAAGGCAACTCTCGCTGCTAAGCCTGCATCAGGCGTAATTGAGGGCGGTTCTGATGACTTCCACACAATCTCTGCTACTAACACTTCATACGTCACTGGTAAAACAACTGCAGGTTGGAACTATACAAACTGTGCAATCTTCAAGGGTGGTACAAGCGACAATAGCCCAGCGTTCAAGATGATTGGTGAAAACAGCAACCGTGCACTCTGTATGAATGGTAAGACTTCAGCTGTTGGTACTATCACTTCTCCAGTATTCTCTACAGGTTGTGGTACTTTGAAGTTCAACTATGGTCTTCCATTCTCTGATACTATGATCAAGTTCCGCGTTGATATCAAGCAGAATGGTTCTGTTGTTCACACATTCACTGTTGATGTAGCTTCAGCAACCAAGTTGGTGAAGTACTCTCACGAGGAGGAGATTAACGTAGCTGGTGAGTTCCAGATCGTGTTCACTAACTTGTCGCCATCGGCAAGCACAAGCAACAAGGACCGTACCGCTATTTGGGACGTTGAGTGGACTGGTTGCAACTAATCTACACAACTCCAATATCTCTAAGCACTCGCCTTCGGGCGAGTGCTTTTTTTGTTGGCACAGCACACAGTTTATTATGCAATTCTCGCATCTTGATCTGGCCATTTTCCATTCGTTTCGACAATAATTTCGTTCGATTATTCGTTAATTCAAAAATTATGTGTAACTTTGCGTGCTTATATGCATAAGCAAACGAACAAAAACGAAAAATGAAGCGTCTTTTAACCTACATAGTTGCCCTCGTGGCTGTGGCAATAACATCGGCATCGTGCGACGGAGTCAACAAGGCTCTCAAGACCAACGACCCGCAGTATGCCTATGAGCAGGCTCTCAAGTTCTACGGCGAGGAGAAGTGGCGTCAGGCATCCGACCTATTCACAGCGTGCCGTCACGTCTACGTAGGATCACCTCGCGAGGACTCGCTCTCGTTCTACAACGCACACTGCAAGTTTAAGGATCGCAACTGGGATGAGGCATCGACAATGCTCGACGAGTTTAGACGCAAGTTTGGCCGTAGCCCATTTATCGAAGATGCTGAGGGTATGTACGCCCTGTGCTACTTCTATATGTCACCCGCACCACAGCGTGACCAGTCTGTAACAACAGAGGCCATCATCGCCATCACCGAGTTCCTCTCTCGCTACCCAGAGTCGGAGAAGTGCGATCAGTTCAAAGAGATGCTCGACATTCTCACCGAGCGATTGATGGAGAAGAGCTACCTCAATGCCTACACCTACTTTAAGATTGGTCGTTACAAGTCAGCAATCGTGGCATTCAAGAACTCGCTAAAGCACTACCCCGATAGCCACCGCAAGGAGGACATTATGTACTACACGACAGTAGCCGCTTATCGCCTTGCATCAAACTCAATCGAGTCAAAGCAGGTGGACCGCTATTTGTCAACCCTCGACTACTACTACTCATTCATCAGCGAGTATCCCGAGTCGAAGCGTTGCAAAGAGCTTGAGAACATCGCCGGACGTTGCCGCGACTTTATCGACAAGAACCGCGACACAGAGTAAGAGATATTAATACAGAAGAATATAAATAACAATATAACGCTATGGAGATTAAGAAGAACATTCCCAGCAACACTATCACACGCAAGCTTGTAGACCTCGACCAGCCAACAGGCAATATCTACAAGAGCATTAACATCATCGCTCGTCGTGCTAACCAGATTGCTACAGAGCTCAAGGCAGAGATCAACCGCAAGCTCGCCGACTTCTCAACACCTAACGACAACTCTGTTGAGGAGACATTCGAGAACCGCGAGCAGATCGAGATCTCACGCTACTACGAGCGTCTTCCAAAGCCAGCAATCATCGCTACTGAGGAGTTCCTCGACGGCGAGGTAGGCTTCCGTCACGGCAACGAGAAATAGTTAGTCACACTATCCCTACGGATAGTCTAACGAAGCGTAGTATGCTCAACGGAAAACACATCATACTCGGCATAACTGGCAGCATAGCAGCTTACAAAGCAGCTATGCTGTGCCGTCTTTTAGTAAAGGAGGGTGCCGAGGTGCGTGTCATTATGACACCATTGGCAAAGCAGTTTATCACGCCACTTACGATGGCAACACTCTCAAAACACCCTATTCTCGTCGAGTTCTTCAACCCAGAGAATGGCGAGTGGAACTCACACGTCTCTTTGGGCGAGTGGGCCGATATGTTGCTCATTGCCCCAGCTACGGCCAACACACTGGCTAAGATGACTACGGGTATTGCCGACAATTTGTTGCTCACCACCTATCTCTCGGCACGTTCGAAGGTTGCAGTAGCTCCCGCTATGGACCTCGATATGTATGCCCACATCACCACACAGCAGAATCTCAAGACCCTTGCACAGCGTGGCGTTGCCATCATCGAGCCAGGTGCCGGAGAACTTGCGAGTGGTCTTGTTGGCAAAGGTCGTATGGCCGAGCCCGAGGAGATTATCGAGCAGGTGAAGGCAATATTTGCAGCTGAGAAGCCACAGAGTCTCACAGGCAAGCGTTACATCGTCACTGCCGGTGCTACCATTGAGCCTATCGACCCTGTTCGCTACATCACCAACCACTCTACAGGCAAGATGGGTTATGCCATTGCCGAGGAGTTGGCACGTCGTGGTGCTGAGGTTAAGCTCATCTCTGGCCGCACCAACCTTCCTGTACCTCAGGGCGTTAAACGTATCGACGTAGTTACTGCTGAGGATATGTACAACGCATCTGTTCGTGAGTGGACAGAGGCTGATGGCGGCGTTATGTGTGCTGCAGTTGCAGACTACACTCCAATGTATGTTGCCGACCGCAAGCTCAAGAAGTCTGACGACGACCTTAAGATTGAGCTTCGTCGCACAAAGGATATCGCTAAGGAGTTGGGCGAGAATAAGGGTCAGCGTACCCTTGTAGGCTTTGCCCTTGAGACCGACAACGAAGAGGCTAATGCCGAGGGTAAACTCCAGCGTAAGAACCTCGACTTCGTGGTTCTTAACTCTCTTCGCGACAAGGGTGCAGGCTTCGCCGGCGACACCAATAAGATTACCATCATCGACTCGAATGGCCGCGAGGAGCATCCGCTGATGTCTAAGCGTGATGTAGCAGCTGTCATCGTCGACAAGATTGAAAAAGTTATACGCTAACAGACTATGCTCAAGAGCCTTACGATAGAAAACTATGCACTCATCGACTCGCTCCACGTTGAGTGGGACGAGCACCTCAATATCATCACTGGTGAGACGGGTGCTGGTAAGTCAATTCTCCTTGGTGCACTCGGTATGCTGCTTGGTGCTAAGAATGAGGGTCAGGCCACCAAGGACATCACCAAGAACTGCGTCATCGAGGCTACATTCTCTGTCGATGGCTACGGCTTGGAGCATATCTTCGAGGAGAATGACCTCGACTATGAGGCTGAGATTACAATACGACGCATCATCACCCCTGCGGGCAAGAGCCGCTCATTTGTGGGCGATATGCCAGTGCCTCTCACTGTGCTCAAGGAACTTGGCTCTCACCTCATCGACATCCACTCGCAGCACCAGAACTTGATTCTCTCGTCGGAGGATTTCCGCATCTCTACGCTCGACACTTTGTCCGACAACAAGGCCATCTTGGAGCGTTACACCACCCTACTCACGTCGCTTAATGCACTACGCACCAAGTATCGTGAGCTCGAGTCAGCATTCAATGCTGCTCGTAACGATGAAGAGTGGTTACGTCATATCGTCGAGGAGCTCCGTGCCGCAAAGCTCAAGGAGAACGAGCAGGCCGAGACCGAGCAGAAGCTCGCAACACTCGAGAGTGCTGACCGCATCAGCGAGGCACTCACCACGTTGCGTAACACCATTGACGATGAGGAGCTTGGCTCACTTGTAACACTCGCTCGCTCACAGCGTGAGTTCGAGGCCATTGGCGACAAATATCCTGAGGGCGTAAATATAGCCGAGCGTCTCAAGTCGGTACTTGCCGAGCTCAAGGATCTTAGCCTTAGTGCTGCTGACGAAGCCGAGCGTATCGATGCCGACCCTGAGCGACTACAGAAACTTAGCGACAGACTCAACACCATCTACTCGCTCGAGATGAAGCATCGTGCCGAGAGCTACGATGACCTCCTTAAGAAGGCTGCTGAGTATGAGGCACGCCTGGCAACTATCGACAATAGCGATGCTGAACTTCGCGAGATGCAAAACCGCATTGCTGAGGCCGAGGAGGAGTGCTCAAAGGTTGCTGAGGAGCTTCGCAAGACGCGAGAGAGTGTATGTCCTAAATTCCAGGAGCACATCGTCTCGATGCTTCGTCAACTCGGTATGGAGGATGCTCAGTTTGTTGTTGAGATCACCCCTCTCGATAACTTCACACCTTCGGGTCGCGACAGCGTGGCGTACCTCTTCACCGCTAACCGCACCACACGTCCAGGAGCTATCGAGCGTATTGCCTCGGGCGGTGAGCTATCACGCGTGATGCTCGCTCTGAAGGCTCTGCTCGTAGAGAAGATCAAACTCCCAACTGTCGTCTTCGATGAGATCGATACGGGTGTATCGGGACGTATTGCCGATGCTATGGGCCACATCATCGCTCGAATGGCTGAGGGTATGCAGGTCATCGATATTACACACCTCCCACAGGTTGCTTCGAAGCGAGGAGCTCACTTTGTGGTCTACAAAAATGAGGGTCACACCAACATACAACGACTCAGCGAACGTGAGCGTTGCGACGAGATTGCCAAGATGCTCTCAGGCAGCGAGATTACTGAGGCGGCACGCAAACAAGCAAAAATCCTCTTGGGCTAACCCAAGAGGATTTTATTTTGTGGTAATTTAACCACTGCAATATATAATTGCGATACTATTCTGATTTATAGCAATTTTTTCTTTGATGGAATTACAAGGAACTCCTTGAGGTAGAATGGCTCGAAGTAGGCAAGGTCCTCGAACTTCCCAGCGTTGAATGCCTCCTCTGCAAGACGTACAATGCCTCGTGCTGATGGCGATACCCCGACACAGATAGCATCCGGCAAAACCTCAGAGCACTTAGCTGCACCATTACCAAATATCACAAGCTTGCCACTTGAGCGCCACTCCTTAAAGCTCTCCTCGGTGACAACCTCAGCAACAACATCAGACAAAGGCTTACACTCGTTATCAAAGATCTGAGCATAGACCTCCATACGACGAGCATCAACCATAGGGCACAAACGAGAAGCACACCACTCATCATCCTCAATATCGAGGATACCTGCATCGAAGTCCTCACGAGCCACCTCAGTAAGTGCATCGAGAGAGCCTACAGAGATAAGCGGGATGTTAAGAGCGTAGCACATACCCTTAGCAAACGACACACCGATACGAAGACCCGTATAGGAGCCAGGGCCCTTACCCACAGCAATAGCATCGAGGTCGGTAGGCTGAACACCAGTCTCACGCAGCAACTCATCGACAAATAGAGCCACCTTCTTGGCGTGGTCGCGACCCTCGTCACTCTCGCGGAGAGCCATAAGCTCACCATCGTTAGCGAGAGCAACAGAGCAAATATCAGTACCTGTTTCAATAGATAATATAAGTGCCATAATATATTGGTTATCTGCGGTTAATCTTCATCGCCTTATCCATCTCACGCTTAGCATCGTTCTCCTTGATGTACTCACGCTTGTCATAAGCCTTACGACCACGAGCAAGGCCTATAGCCACTTTAGCAAGACCACGGTCATTGAGGAATAAGCGAAGTCCCACGACTGTCAATCCGCGATCCTGAAGCGAACGCTGCAATTTGTTAAGTTCCTTGCGATTAAGCAAGAGTTTGCGATCACGTTTAGGGATGTGGTTGTTGCACGTACCCCAGGTGTACTCAGCGATATTCACATTACGAATCCAGAGCTCGTTACGCTCGAAATAGCAGTACGAATCGACGAGCGAAGCCTTGCCCAATCTCAACGACTTGATCTCGGTGCCAACAAGCACAATGCCTGCGATATACTCCTCGATAATCTCATAATCGAAGGTAGCACGCTTGTTTCGTATATTTACATTTTTATAGTCTGCCATAGCAATATTTTTTCATTTCAACACCTCGCGGCACGAGTTTTGTCCCTTTCGAGGTGGGTGTTCGGCAAAGGTAACTAATTCTTTTATCTTTGATATGTTTTACACATCTTTAGTTTATTTTCTGTTTGCACACCGCCTGCGTAGTGATACGTTGGCAGCCGGACACCCTCTTTTTTAAATCTCTAAATAAGTCGCTTAGTAACGTTTGCAAGCATACCTCGCACAGCTAAGAACTTTGTGAGGGCGGCAAGGACACTCGACATCTCCTCGTCGGGGAGTCCTGGCGTTGCAAGCCTCTTTCGAAGCTCCGAAATACGCTGATCTACTGTTCGCCACTTGAAGAGCGACACCACTGAGGGTACACCATCTGCCAACTGCTCCTGAACGCTCTCGTTGTGGACATCCTTCTGCTCCCAGATACGACTAATCTGATAATTATCGTCCGAGGTAAGCAGGTCAACAGCCATTCGCGACACCTCTGGGTTGTGGTGATTGACAAAGGTGTGCACACTCACCTCGACACCTACACCCTGACGATCAAACTCGGCGTGATACTCATTGTAGAGCTCGCTAAAAACCGGAATGCTTAGTGTCAGGCCATCGGCATCAAGTTCGGTAAAGATGTGCTCAGCGACATTGTAATCGAAATACTCCTTTGTCTGTTCATCAAGCACCGAAAAGTTTAAGTGGCCATACTTCAACAAGTACTTAACAATCTCCTTCTCAAGTGTATACATCGATGTACCTACAGAGGCATCTGAGATAACTCGCTCCGGGCCACTATGCTGCTGTTGTATCGGCATCTGCTCCTCTCGCTCGCGTTGAGCCTCGTGGGCCTGATGTCGACGCACAAAATCCTGGCCCTCGCGTCCAGCTCGAACGCCAGCACGCACAAGAGCGACCTCAGAGGTGAGCGTATCTACTGAAGTCTGCATAATCTCAGCACAATACTTCACATACTCCTGTCGCTTGATATTATCGGGAATCAACGAGACACTCTCGACCATCGCTCGTATAGCCTCCGAACGCTGCATAGGATCTTTGGCATCACCAAGTAGCAGTCGAGCCTTGAAGCCGAGGAAGTCCTGTGCCTCACGCGTGATATAGTCTCGCAGCTCCTCAGAAGTGTGTGCACGGGCAAAGGTATCAGGATCGTGCTCCTCAGGAAGAAGCACAATGCGCACGTTCATACCCTCCTTGAGAATGAGGTCGACACCTCGCATCGAGGCCTTGACACCCGCAGGGTCTCCATCGTACATCAGCGTGATGTTATTCGTGAAACGACCCACCAGGCGTATCTGCTCCTCTGTGAGCGACGTTCCCGATGATGCCACTACATTCTCGACACCTGCCTGGTGCATCGAGATAACATCGGCATAACCCTCGACCATAATCACTCTGTCCTCCTGCTGGATGGCCTTCTTGGCAAAGAAGAGACCATAGAGCTCGCGACTCTTTGAGTATATCTCACTCTCGGGCGAGTTCTGGTACTTAGCGACCTTCTTATCGGTACGCAACGTACGACCACCAAAGGCTACAACACGTCCTGAGACATTATGTACAGGAAATATCACACGATCATAGAAGCGGTCACGAAGCTCCGAGCTACCATCACGCTGAAGGCTAAGACCTGTGCTGAGCAAAAACTCTGGTTTGTAGCCTGCCGAGCGTGCATCATCCGAGAAACGGTTGCCGCGTGATGGACAGAAACCGAGACCAAACTTGCGGATTGTAGCATCACTAAAACCTCTCAACGACGAGAAGTAGGTAAGTGCCACGGCACGTCCCTCATCCTCGTTGTACATATAACGCTGGAAGTAGTCGGCAGCCCACTGATTGAGGGCAAACATACTCTCGCGGTTGTTGTTGCGAGCGATATCCTCCTCTGTCTGAGCCTCCTCACGCACCTCAATACCATAGCGTTTGGCAAGCATCTTGAGAGCCTCGGGATAGCTAACACTCTCGCTCTCCATTATGAAGTTGACAGCATTTCCCGCCTTACCACAGCCGAAACATTTATATATTCCACGCGAGGGCGAGACCACAAACGATGGGGTCTTCTCCTGGTGGAATGGACAGCACGCCTGATAGTTAGCACCACGTCGCTTGAGCGTGACGTAGTCACCAACAATATCGACGATATTGGCGGCTGCGAATATTCGGTCTATGGTTTCTCTATCAATCATTCGTGCAAAGATATAAAAAAACTATGAACTTTGAGCATTGAGTTAAGAAAAAGCATCGTGCCAAAATACTTTTGAGCAAAAAGCGACGTTTGTAATAAAGAAGATGAAAATAATTTTTGTTGGATAAAATATTTTTACTAACTTTGTTCGATGTAGGGTCAAAACTACCCCTCGACTTTAGAACTTAAAACTAAACTTCAATACCTAAAATGAACAAAGACACACAGATTTTTGATTTGATCGCCGAGGAGCGTTCACGTCAGACAAAGGGCATCGAGCTCATCGCTTCTGAGAACTTCGTTAGCGACCAGGTGATGGCTGCTATGGGCTCAGTATGTACAAATAAGTATGCCGAGGGCTACCCCGCTGCTCGCTACTATGGCGGCTGCGAGGTTGTCGACAAGATTGAGAACCTTGCCATCGAGCGTATTTGTAAGCTCTACGGTGCTGAGTATGCTAACGTTCAGCCTCACTCAGGTGCACAGGCAAATATGGCAGTATTCTTCGCTTGCCTCCAGCCAGGTGACACATTTATGGGCCTCGACCTTTCACACGGTGGCCACCTCTCACACGGCTCACCAGTCAATATGTCGGGTATGTACTTCAACGCTGTAGGTTACAAACTCTCTGAGGAGACTGGCAACATCGACTACGACGAGATGGAGCGTTTGGCTATCGAGCACAAGCCTAAGCTCATCATCGGTGGTGCTTCAGCATTCTCTCGCGAGTGGGACTACAAGCGTATGCGCGAGATCGCAGACAAGGTAGGTGCATTACTCCTCGTTGATATGGCTCACACAGCGGGTCTTATCGCTGCAGGCCTCTTGAACAACCCAGTTGAGCACGCTCACATCGTGACATCTACTACTCACAAGACATTGCGTGGTCCTCGTGGTGGTATCATCCTTATGGGCAAGGACTTCGACAATCCTTGGGGTTACACAACTCCTAAGGGCGTAGTTAAGAAGATGTCTCAGATCTTGAACTCTGCTGTATTCCCAGGCATCCAGGGCGGTCCACTCGAGCACGTCATCGCAGCTAAGGCTGTTGCCTTTGGTGAGGCTCTCACTCCTGAGTATGTAGAGTACCAGAAGCAGGTTGTCAAAAACTCTCAGGCATTGGCCGAGGCACTCACAAAGCGTGGCTACAAGATCGTATCTGGCGGTACCGACAACCACCTTATGCTCGTTGACCTCCGCACTAAGTTCCCAGAGCTCACAGGTAAGCTCGCTGAGAAGTGCTTGGTTGCGGCCGACATCACTACAAATAAGAATATGGTGCCAATCGACTCTCGCACACCATTCACCACATCTGGTCTCCGCTTCGGCACACCAGCAATTACAACTCGTGGCGTGAAGGAGGACAAGATGGACTATATCGCTGAGCTTATCGACCGCGTACTCTCTGATCCTGAGAATGAGGAGAACATCGCAGCAGTTCGCAAGGATGTGAACGCTATGATGAACGAGTACCCATTGTTCGCTTGGTAATAGCAAACTACTCAACATATCAGAGGCTGCCTAACGCTTCATTAGGCAGCCTCTAAATTTAGTTATAGATGGATTTAATCGTACCCTTCTTGCGAGACATTCACTCGAACGACAATCGTGAGTGGTACCTTGCAAACACCGACTACTACTTCAAGGCATTCGACCGCAATGCCAAATACATCCAAAAGCTCGCAGGACTCATTGGCAATTTTGACCCGTCGATAGCACGCCTTAAGTTGCACCAGTGCAGCTTCAGCCTTGTGCGTGACCAGCGACTCAAGATCGACAACCGCACATTCAATGACTTCCTTAGCGGCAGTTTCACGCGTGGTGGTAAGTATAGTGGTTATGCAAGCTACTACTACCAAATCTCGCCTGAGCCATCAAGTAGTGGAGGTTCGTTTCTTGCCGTGGGCCTCTACCGCCCTAACAAGGAGCTCTTGGACCTATTCCGCAAAACAATCGTAGAGGAAGGTGTTGAGAAGTTCGATGCACTCATCAAAAGCACTGGATTTACCCGCTACGCCAAGGATGAGTTAAAACGTATTCCATCAAGAGTAGACGTAGATCCTATGTTTGAGGAGTACGTCTATATGCGTCACATACTACTCATCCTCCCGCTCGATATTGAGTGGTTCTATCAGGAGGATTGGTGCGAGCGTACTGCTGAGGTATTCGAGCGTTGCAAACCCTTTGTTGACTTTGTGAATCGCATTGTTGACACCTACCGTCGCAGTAGCCCTCTTCCTGTGGGTCACGGCCTTCGTCCCATCAAGAAACTCCAACGCGACTACGCTATGAGCCACGCCGAGGAGATTCTCCAGCGACGACACTTAAATCGCAACCAGGAATTCAATGAGGAACTCAATGAGGAAGAGAATGAAGCTTAAAACAATGGAGTCTGCTTAACGATCTTACGCTTTGCCGAGTGCATCATATCCATTACCATCTTGAGGTCTGGTCTATCTGATATGGTGTATGATATAATCTCACCATTAAACATATCTATAATTGGTGATAGATATGCCTTGCGGTCAGCCACCTTAAACTCCGTAACATCCGTTGCCCACTTTTGGTTAGGTTGTGTAGCCTCAAACTCTCGATTGAGGATATTTGGAGCAGTCTTGCCTACCTGACCACGATATGAGCGATACTTTATTCTACGCACCTGTGATTTGAGGTTCATCTCTTGCATCAAACGCTGCACCGTCTTGTGATTTAGCGTATAACCCTCATTGCGTAGTTGCTGATACACACGACGATAGCCATAGCGTTTGCTGTGCATAGCAAATATCTCGCTGATACGCTTGCGTATATCAGCATACTTATCCTCTCGTTGCTTTGA
>JAFYSI010000095.1 GCA_017559425.1 Alistipes sp. | reverse complement strand
GGAGCCTTGTTAAGTGCCTTGCGCTCAGCGTCTGAGAGGATGCGCACGTCGTCGTAGAAGCCAGGGATAGTCACACGGCCAAATTCGTCAGTGAGTGAGCCTACAAGCTTTGCAAGCACGTTTGCTGGGTTAGCAACAGCACCACCGAAGAGACCTGAGTGCAAGTCCTTGTCTGGACCAGTAACCTCGACCTGCATATATGTCAAACCACGCAAACCCGCAGTGATAGTTGGGCAATCAAGCCCAATCATAGAGGTGTCTGATACGAGGATGATGTCGGCCTTGAGCAACTTCTTGTAGTCGGCGCAGAACTTATAGAGGCTTGGTGAGCCAATCTCCTCCTCGCCCTCGAGCATGAACTTAACGTTACATGGAAGGGTGTTGGTAGCAACCATCGCCTCGAAAGCCTTGGCGTGCATGAAGAGCTGACCCTTGTCGTCGTCAGCACCACGGCACCAGATACGGCCATCCTTGATCTCTGGCTCGAATGGGTTTGTCTTCCACTCGTCGATAGGATCCTCAGGCATCACGTCGTAGTGGCCGTATACGAGCACTGTCTTAGCCTTTGGGTCGATAATCTTCTCGGCATACACCACAGGGTTACCCTCAGTAGGCATAACCTCAGCACGGTCAGCACCAGCCTTCACGAGCGATGCAGCGAGCCACTCTGCACAACGCACCATATCCTGCTTGTGGAGTGATGGTTGTGCACTGATTGAAGGTATGCGAAGAAGGTCGAAAAGCTCTTCCAAGAATCGCTCTCTGTTGGCTTTGATGTAGTCGTTTGCAAGTTTCATAATAGTATAGTTTTAAGGTAAATTTTAAGCTTTACAAATTTGGTCAATTTCGGAAATGAAACGCTTTGCCAACGTGTCGGCCTCCTCCATTGTTCGAGCCTCTGTGTAGATGCGGATGATTGGCTCGGTGTTGGACTTGCGAAGGTGCACCCAGTTGTGCTCAAAGTCGATCTTTACACCGTCAATATCGTTGACTCTCTCGCCTGAGTATCTTGATTTTATGGTTGCCAGAATCTTGTCAACGTCGATCTCTGGTGTAAGCTCAATCTTGTTCTTCGAAGCGTAGTACGCAGGGTATGAGCTACGCAGCTCTGTCATAGTCACGTCGAGGCCTGCAAAATAGGTCAAAAAGAGAGCAACGCCAACGAGTGCATCACGTCCATAGTGGAGCTCTGGATAGATAACACCGCCATTGCCCTCGCCGCCAATCACAGCACCCGTCTCCTTCATCTTTGCCACCACGTTCACCTCGCCAACAGCAGCTGCCGAGTATGTGCAACCCTCGTAGCGTGAGGTCACGTCGCTCAGAGCTCGCGATGACGAGAGGTTCGACACGGTGTTACCCTTAGTATGTCGCAAAACGTAGTCGGCAACGGCCACCAAGGTGTACTCCTCAACAAACATCTCGCCATTCTCCATCACGAAGGCCAAGCGGTCGACATCTGGGTCTACAACGATACCGAGGTCGGCACCCTCTTTGCGTATTACCTCCGAGATCTCGGTGAGGTTCTCGGCAAGTGGCTCAGGGTTGTGGGCAAACTCGCCTGTAGGTTCGCAGTTGATCTCCACTACCTGGCAGCCGAGCTCGCGAAGAAGTGCTGGGATAACCACGCCGCCTACAGAGTTCACAGCATCTACGACAACCTTGAATCGGCGTTTGCGTACAGCCTCTTTGTCAACAAGTTTGAGAGATAATACCTGCTCGATATGCTTTGCGTTGAAATCCTCGCGAAGGATCACCTTGCCAATATGGTCGATAGTAGGGTAGCTGTACTCTGCATCGTCGGCCATTGCGAGCACTTGCTTGCCCTCCTCGTCGTTGAGGAACTCGCCGCGCTCGTTGAGGAGCTTGAGGGCATTCCACTGGCGGGGGTTGTGCGATGCGGTGATGATGATGCCACCATCGGCCTTATGTGTGATTACAGCCATCTCTGTGCCAGGCGTGGTGCAGAGGCCCACGTTGATGACATCTACGCCGCAGCCGAGGAGTGTACCCTCGACCAATGAGTCGACCATAGAGCCCGAGATGCGGGCATCGCGACCCACGACAACGGTGATGCGTTTGCCTGGATTCTTATCTTTGATAAGACGTGAATATGCCGTTGTAAACTTGACAACGTCTATAGGTGTGAGGTTCTCCGCGGGGTTTCCACCGATTGTGCCGCGAATACCCGAGATAGATTTTATGAGTGTCATAACTCTAAAAAGTTGCTAAAAGTTTTGCTATTTCTGACAAAATTATTAATTTTACGCAAATATTAAAAATAAAACGAATAAATTTTATTTCAAGATATGAGAATTATACCCTCTTCTGAGCTGATTATCAATGCAGATGGCTCTATTTTCCACCTGCATCTCAAGCCTGAGCAACTCGCCGACATCGTTATCCTTGTGGGCGACCCAGGTCGTGTGGCTATGATTGCTGACTATTTCGACACTCGAGAGTGTGAGGTCTCAAATCGTGAATTTTTAACCGTTACAGGTAGCTACAAGGGCAAGCGTATGACAGTAATGTCAACTGGTATCGGCATCGGAAATATCGACATCTGCGTGACGGAGCTCGATGCCCTTGCAAACATCGACTTCGAGACTCGCCAGGTGAAGGAGACATTCCGCCAGCTCACGCTAGTGCGTCTCGGTACGTCGGGTGCTATTCAGCAAGATATCGAGGTGGGTGAGGCTGTATTCTCGCGTACGTCGCTCGGCTTCGATGGCCTCTTGTCATACTACGAGGGTCGTGACTCTGTCTGTGACCTTGAGCTTGAGCGTGCCTTCGAGGAGCACACATCGTGGTACAAGAAGCTGCCAGCACCATACTTTGTGAATGCCCACAACGACCTCTTTGAGCTCTTCAAGGACTCAACACGTGAGGGTATCACCATTGCTGCACCAGGCTTCTACGCTCCACAGGGTCGCTGGGTGCGTATCGCTCCCCACGATCTGCAGCTCAACGAGAAGATCGAGTCGTTCCGCTTCGGTGAGCGTCGAATCACCAACTTCGAGATGGAGGGCTCGGCACTTGCGGGTCTTGCAGCTCTTCTCGGACACCGTGCTGCCACCATCTGCACAATCATCGCCCAGCGTGTAGCGAAGAATGCCTGCACAGACTACAAACCATTTGTTCGTAAGATGATTGAGATGGCACTAGACAAGCTTGCTTCATTGTAATAAGCGGCCTCTGCGGTATCTGGCTTGTCCGAGAAATGCTCATTTACGCCATAGTAAACTACGCTTTCTCGGCCTACGACCAGCTTCACAACTAACCCTTCGTACAACGAAGGTTGGAAATGGAAAATTAGAAATTAACAAAAATAAAAACGAAACGAAATTATGAAATTTACAGTATCAAGTTCAGCACTTCTCTCGCTGCTCGCAACAACAGGTAAGGTTATCAGCAACAAGAACACCTTGCCTATTCTCGACTACTTCCTCCTCGAGCTCAAGGACGAGGAGCTCACAGTGACAACATCAGACCTCGAGACAACACTCATCGGCCACCTCAAGGTCGATAACGTGGAGCGTGAGGGTGTCATTGCAGCTCCTGCAAAACTTATGCTTGACTCCCTCAAGGAGTTCCCCGAGATGCCTCTAGAGTTCGACGTGAACGACACAACCTGGGAGATTAAGGTTAAGTGGGCGAGCGGCTCACTCTCGATCCCTGGTGCTAGTGCTGTTAGCTATCCAGCAATGCAGGGTGTAGGTGCTGAGCACAAGGAGATCCTTATGGACGTAGATATGCTCATCTCAGGCATCAACAAGACCATCTTTGCAACTGCCGACGATGAGCTTCGCCCAGTGATGAATGGTGTATACTTCAACTTCGAGGAGGGTGAGGTAACCTTTGTGGCTACAGATGCTCACAAACTCGTACGCTCTATGGCCGAGTGCGTAGACTCTGACTTCAACGCTTCGTTCATCCTCCCTAAGAAGCCTGCAAACTTGCTCAAGGGTATGCTCGTGAAGGAGAACGCTCCAGTACGCGTAATGTTCGACGCTAAGAATGTTATCTTCCAGCTCTCTAACCACAAGCTCGTGTGCCGTCTCATCGAGGGTAACTATCCTAACTACAACGCTGTAATCCCTACAGCTAACCCTAACAAGGTGCTCGTTGACCGCGTAGAGTTCGTTAACGGCATCAAGCGTGTTGCAGTATGTTCTAATCCAACAACCAACCTCATCCGTATGGATATCGGTGGCAACAAGATTAGCCTTGCTGCTCAGGATATCGACTTCTCAGTATCTGCTAACGAGACCATCTCTTGCAGCTATGAGGGTCAGCCCGTTACTATCGGCTTCAAGTCGACATTCCTCGTTGAGATTCTTTCGAATATCGACACCCCAACAGTCGTTATCGAGCTCGCAGACTCAACACGTGCAGGTGTTTTCAAGCCAGTATACGATGACAAGCGTGCGTCAGAGGTGTTGATGCTTTTGATGCCAATGATGATCAACGCCTAATCTTTTTGTGATAAGGGGGCATCTGCGTCACCGAGCTTATTGCCCCGAATGGGAAATACGTCAAAGTATGTCCCATCCGTGGCAACTGCGACTCGGCACCACATCTGCCCCCTTCTAACGAATAAAAATATGCTTCGAAAGGAGTGGGTGGTTGACAACCACTCCTAACACGAAGGTGGCGATAGATATGATTGTGAGTTGGCCAGTAGGGTAGTGCGTGAGATTGGAGGATACCTCACTAAACTCATTAAACTCCCTAAATTCGCTAAACCACACCTCCCAG
>JAFYSI010000094.1 GCA_017559425.1 Alistipes sp. | reverse complement strand
TGCAGGTGCTACGGTTCGCGAGGCTGCTAAGTTGATGAATGGTGGTGGCGGTGGTCAGAAGCACTACGCTACTGCTGGTGGTAAGAATCCTGATGGCTTGCAGGCAGCAGTCGACAAGGCCGTTGAGATGATTATGGAGAAGATTAACTAATAATAAATATTGTAGATATTTTATGAGCAATAAAGTATTATTGATGATTTTGGATGGTTGGGGAAATGGTGACCACACTAAGTCGGACGTCATCTACTCGACTAACCCTGAATATATTAACGCAATGACTGCAGCTTACCCACACGCAGAGCTTAAGACTGACGGCGAGAATGTGGGTCTGCCTGAGGGTCAGATGAGTAACTCAGAGGTAGGTCACCTCAATATCGGTGCTGGCCGTGTTGTTTACCAGGACTTGGTAAAGATCAACCGTGCTTGCCGCGATAACTCAATCCTCGAGAACGAGGAGATTGTCAAGGCCTTCGAGTATGCTAAGGCTAATGGTGTGAATGTTCACTTTATGGGTCTTGTCTCAGACGGTGGCGTGCACTCATCACTCGACCACCTCTTCAAGCTCTGCGACATCTCAAAGCACTACGACATTAAGAACACCTTTGTACACTGCTTTATGGATGGTCGCGACACCGACCCACGCAGCGGCAAAGGATTCATCGCAGCATTGGAGGAGCATATGGCAAAGTCGACTGGTAAGATTGCCTCAATCATCGGTCGCTACTACGCAATGGATCGCGACAAGCGTTGGGAGCGAGTGAAGATTGCCTACGACCAGCTCGTGAATGGCGTTGGCGAGAAGTCAACAAATATGATCGAGGCTATGCAGAAGTCATACGACGCAGGTGTTACTGATGAGTTTGTTAACCCTATCGTCAACGTAGATTCTGAGGGCAACGCTATCGGCACTATCAAGCCTAACGATGTTGTCATCTTCTTCAACTACCGCAACGACCGTGCTAAGGAGCTCACCATCGTGCTCACCCAGCAGGATATGCCAGAGGAGGGTATGCACACAATGCCTTTGTACTACTGCTGTATGACTCCATACGATGCTAAGTTCGAGGGCTTGCACATCTTGTTCGATAAGGACAATGTACCAAACACCATCGGTGAGTATATCGCTAACCAGGGTCTCAAGCAGTTGCGTATTGCCGAGACTGAGAAGTATGCACACGTAACATTCTTCCTCAATGGTGGTCGCGAGGATAAGTTCGCTGAGGAGGATCGTATTTTGGTTGCCTCACCAAAGGTTGCTACATACGACCTTCAGCCAGAGATGTCTGCTTACGAGGTTAAGGACAAGCTTGTCGAGGCTCTCGGCGAGCAGAAGTACGACTTCATCTGCCTTAACTTTGCTAATGGCGATATGGTTGGTCACACAGGTGTCTACGAGGCAATTGAGAAGGCAGTTAAGGCTGTGGATGAGTGCGTTAAGGATGTTGTCGAGGCTGCAAAGGCTAACGGCTACGAGGTTGTTCAGATTGCCGACCACGGTAATGCTGATAACGCAGTAAATGCTGACGGCACACCTAACACAGCACACTCACTCAATCCTGTGCCTATCGTTGTTATCTCTGACCGCGTTGCAAAGGTTAAGGATGGTATCTTGGCCGATGTGGCACCTACGGTTCTCGACCTTATGGGCCTTGCAAAGCCTGAGGAGATGACCGGCGAGTCACTCGTTGAGTTCAAGTAAAATATATTGTAAATATATCACTAGATCCCGTTTTAGCATTTGCTAAGACGGGATTTATTTTTCGCCTTATATTAAAATATAGATCAAGAGAGTAGCATTAAGTTTTAATAATTCATTAAATTTAGGTAATTAAGACTAAAATTTGACGTATTTTAAGAAAAAGAACCAAATTAGACATTTATTTAGAATAATATACCTATATTTGCATTGTAAAACATTTTGCAAATGAATTAGAGCAACGATATGAAGAAGATAATAGATAGAGAGTATATTGAGCAAAGCATAAGACAGGAGCTGGCAAAATGGCAGGAGGGTAGTGAGGTGTTGGGGCGTGACGAGACTCAGCAGAACAAGGATAATAGCTCTGCATTTGATGGCAATGAGTCTGGCAAGCACTACGTCGGCAGCTACAAAAGGGAGCAGAAGGTGGGTAGAGAGAGTACTGCCACACGACCCTTGACAGAGAGGGAAGCTGAGCGTTTCGAGAATGCTATTGTCAACGGCATTATCGATGGCCACTCCATCGAGGAGCTTGCCAAGAGCTGTTGCTACTCACTCTCGACCTTCAAGCGACGCTTCAGCGAGCAATACTCTCTACCGCCACACCGCTGGATGCTCCTATGTCGTCTGCACTTAGCGAGTCAGATACTTGCAGAAACTAATGAGCCAATATCATCGGTATCACAGATTTGCGGTTTCATTAACAACTCTCACTTCATCGCCACCTTCCGCCGCCACTATGGCATAACGCCCAGACAATACCGTACAAACGAACGCAACGAGTAAGTGATGGTGTGTGAGACCTGAACCCAATATATATCAACGAACTTGTTGATTGACTGAAATATATATTTATAAAAGCAAATAAAACCGCCCTACAGTTCTGTAGGGCGGTTTTATTTTGATTTTGAGAAGTTATTACTTCGAAGTGTTAACCTCTGAAACGCCAACAACCATATTCTTGTCGATACGGATAGTTACGTTGTTTGCGATCTCGATATCGAGGAATGTTGGGTGAATATCCTTAACTGTACCGTAGATACCACCAGCAGTCATAACCTTCTGACCCTTCTGGAGGTTGTTGCGGAACTCCTCCATCTGCTTGCGACGCTTTGACTCTGGACGCCACATAAAGAAGTACATAATAGCGATCATCGCAATGATCATTAACCAGAATGACCAGCCACCCTGTGCAGGAGCCTCAGCAGCAACAGCTACCTCCTCAGCCTCTGGTGCAGTCTGCTCTGTAGTAGTCTCAATAGTCTGAGCGGCCTCTACCTCCTGAGCTGTAACCTGTGCAACCTCCTGAGTGCCATCCTCATTCTGAATAAAAAGCAAATTCATAGTCTTAAATGTATTAATAAATTATTTATGTTCCTAACGTTATTGTTGTGACTTTATTGCATCGTCGGCTAATTAATCACCTCTGCACTCATCCACACAGCAATTCGACACTCCTCGTTTGATGTTGTTATCTCGACATAGTTGCCCACCGAGCCAAACTCGCCGCGACTATCGAAGAAGAGTTCGATCTCTCCCCAAGCATCAGGGTCAATAGGGTAGCGGGGTAGCTCCATCCAGGTGCATCGGCAAGTTGCCTGGTACTCAACAAGCGATAGAGGTTTGTCAGTAGTGTTTCTCAGACGTATTCGCTGCGAGGATATAGCACCATACGGTACATAGCCAAGCTCTGCTATTATCTCGGTAATCGAGTCGGTACGAATATCGACGCTGAGTCCCGCAATCTCCTCTTTTGAAGTCTGAGCCTCTGTACTCTTTTTGCTATTATCTGTCGTCGAGTCCCAAATGCGTATGGCAGCAAAGAGTGCTACCATTGCAACAATCAGGCCAATGGCTACGAGGCGTTTCATCGTTTGACTATTAGAGCAAACCGCGACCGCTCTTCTGGATTCGGCCATTTGCTGTGAGCTCCGAAACAATCTTATCAAGGACACCATTCACGAAGTTGCCACTCGTTGGAGATGAGTAGAACTTAGCGATGTCGATCCACTCATCGAGAGTAACCTTTACAGGAATGCTGTCGAATGTTGTGAGCTCAGCAATGGCGATCGAGATGATCAAGCTATCCATAAATGCGATACGCTCAACATCCCAGTTCTGAGTGTAGCGGTCAACAATCTCCTGATTCTCATCGAAGTGCACGAGTGACTTAATGAAAAGCTGACGTGCAAATTCGAGATCGTCCTCGCTCTTGAACTGAGGCAGAATCTTTACATCTGTATGGCTCTGCTTCAGAGTTGATACTGTGCGTATTGCCATATAGAGTGCAAAGCTGAGGTCGTCGTTCCAGAGAAGAGACATATCGTCTACAACATCAGCCAATGCCTCATCCTCGTCGAGTGCGGTGAAGAATGCCTCGACAAACTTGCGGTCATCGGTGAATGTTGAGATTGGAGCAGACATATATTTAGTGTAGTAGTCTGACTCGATAAGGCGGTTGTAGATATCTTTTACAATATCAGGGTGTGATGCCCACGAGATTTTGCGTGTTGCAATCTCGTCGTTAACGCTCTCAGAATTTTTGATGAGTGCGATAACGGCATTATCGACAAAACGACGATTTGGGTTGAGATCCTCGTATGTGGGGAGTTTCTTCTGCTTAGCGAGCTCCTGGCGGCTCTCAGCGTAGTGAGCTACCTCGACGATGAGTGA
>JAFYSI010000013.1 GCA_017559425.1 Alistipes sp. | reverse complement strand
CAGTATGGCAAGGAGATAGCTGTTACGTTTATGAATAAGGGTCAGGATGTTGCATCGTTGCGTGTTGGCGAGAGCTACACCGTGTCATTCGACATCGAGAGCCGCAACTACCAGGGTCGCTGGTACACCGACGTGCGTGCTTGGCGAGTACAGCCATTGCAGCCTCAGGCAGCAGCACCAGCAGTACCCGATATGCCTCCATTCGCTGAGGAGCCACAGGCATCATACTCAGCAGGTGCTGGCACTATCGACGATATGCCATTCTAAGCGAAAGGCAAAAAAAGAATTAGGGGTTGTTCGTGTGGACAACCCCTAATTTGTTTTAATCGGGCTCTTACTCCTCGAGAGCCTGCGAGATATTGATGATATAGTCACCCATACGCTCAATCTCTGAGATTGTGTCGAGGTAGTAGACGCTCGACTGGTAGTTAGCACCATCCATCTCAATCTTGCGAATCTCCTCCTCGCGGATGTTGTTACGCAGCTCGTTAATCTCGAACTCGCAGTCATTAGCCATACGCAAGCCAAGTGGCTGGAACTCCTCAGAGCGGAGGTTATCAATCATAATACCGTAAGCCTTATCGATAGCCGTGAGCATAATCTCAATCTTAGACTTCTGCTCCTGGGTAAAGCTCTTGTCGTGCGAATTGCGGCGTGCAAGGATACGGCTGATGCTCTCGCCCGAGTCACCAAGGCTCTCAAGCTCGCCGATAATCTTATACATACGCTTGGTCTCGGTGCGTGTCTCATCCGAGATGCTATCCTCAGGCAGTGCGTTGAGGAACTGGGCAATCTCATACTCGATGCGATCAGAGATCTCCTCATACTTTACAAGGCGCTGACGTGCAGCCTCGAAATCAGATGAGCTCTCAGCAGCGATAGCCTGGCGGATATGGTCAACGTTGCGACGTGAAATCTCAGCAAAGTGAACCACCTCGTTGCGTGCCTGGCCAATAGCGAGCTCGGCAGTAGAGAGTGGACCTGCATCGATAAACTTGAGCTTCACAGTATCCTCATCCTTAGTTGCCTTATCCTTGATAATCTTCTCGACACACTTCACAATCACTGGCACAAACCAGATGAGTACCAACGTATTGATAAGGTTAAAGAGCGTGTGGAGCATTGACACACCATAGAGCGAAGCCATCTCCTGGTCGGGCGTCATCTCCAAGTCAGCCGAGTGGGCGATATCCATCGGATTTGGCAAGCCGAGCCAAGTGATAGTAGTACCTACAAACTTAAGGAAAGGCGTGAAGATGATGAGTGCCCAGATAACACCGAAGACGTTAAAGAGCGTATGTGCCATAGCTGCACGACGTGCATTAGGCGTACCGACCGAAGCAGCAATGTTGGCAGTAATTGTAGTACCGATATTCTCGCCAAGCACCATCGCAGCACCCATCTCGAATGGTATCCAACCCATATTCACCATAATAAGTGTGATGGCCATTGTTGCCGATGACGACTGCAAGACAAGGGTCAACACAGTACCAAACACAAGGAAGATGAGCACTGAGCCAAAGCCGTAGCTTGTCCAGTTTTGGATGAATGCCAATACCTCAGGGGTCTGACGAAGATCAGGCACTGCACCCTTCATAAGCGAGAGGCCGAGGAACAAGAGCGAGAAGCCGATGATGAGCTCGCTGATGTGGCGACGCTTGTCACGCTTCGAGAGGCTAAGGATGAAGCCAACAGCCATCAAAGGGACTGCAAAGAGCGAGATATCTGCCTTAAAACCGAGCAACGACACGAGCCACGCCGTAATAGTAGTACCAATGTTGGCACCCATAATCACACCTACAGCCTGTGAGAGTGTGAGCAAGCCAGCATTTACAAAGCCCACGGTCATAACCGTAGTGGCAGATGATGACTGGATAACTGTAGTGATACCCAAGCCAGTAAGTACACCCTTGAAAGGGTTAGATGTCATCGCAGTAAGTAGGCCTCGCATCTTGCTACCTGCCGCCTTCTGCAAACCTGCACTCATAAGGTTCATTCCGTAGAGGAACATACCCATCGCGCCAAGGAGAGTTAATAGTTGTAACATAAAAATGTATATGAAATAGTAATTTTTTCGCCTTTTGCACCACAAAATTAATCGTTTGTCGCGTGCCGTGCAAGAACTTCACACCATTTTTACGCAAGTTTAACTTTTTTGAAACAACTCACCACAAAGTGTAACACGATTGTAACAAAAAAGCGGGGATGCCCATTGAGGACATCCCCGTTGTTATAAAGTTATGGTCCGGACTAGTCGCGTGAGCTGCCGCCGAAGATGCGGAGCAAGAACAAGAACAAGTTGATGAAGTCGAGGTAGAGGGTTAAAGCACCGAGCAGGGCAAGCTTCTGGCCAGACTCATCAGCAGAGCCGTACTCCAAGAAGAGCTGCTTGATCTTATGCGTGTCGTAGGCGATAAGGCCCACAAAGATGATAACACCTGCATAGGTGATAATCCAGTATAGTGTCGATGATGCAACGAAGAAGTTCACCACGGTGGCAATCAACAAGCCGATGAGCATCATATAGAGTACGTTACCCACACGCGAGAGATCCATCTTAGTAGCATAACCGATAAGGCTCATCGCAAGGAACGTACCAGCTGTAACGAAGAACGTCGTAGCGATAGTTCCGAGGTCGAACGCAAGGAAGATGGTTGTAAAGGTGACACCCGTGAGCACCGAATAGAGCACAAAGAGGAGCGTAGCAGCACCCATAGACATACGCATAACGCGTGTAGAGAGCCAGATAACCACGCCAAGCTGTGCAAAGAATACAATCCAGAGCATCGATGGGTTGTTGAAAATAAACGCCATAAAGTCGTACGACTGCGAGAGGAAGTAGGCAGTGATGCCTGTGAGTGTCAAGGCTGCCGCCATCTGCATATATAGGCTCTTAAAGAGCGATGCAATCATCGACTGCGACTGTGCCTGAGCTGTTGTGTAGTTTGTCATAATCGTTATAGTTTTTTTTAGTTTTGTCCCCTATGGATATAATGTTAATACATAACGGAACTCGGCAAAAATTATTGCCTCAAATTTCCTACCTTTGTGTATAGAGATATTTTTTGAAATAAATTTATATCACCCGTGATAGGAATATTTCAAAGCCCTGCTCTATAGTATCAAAAGCCGTTAGTAACGCAAAGATAATAGATTTTCGTCACTTAACAAAATTGAGGTACTAATTTAGTCGCGACACTGCCGAGGGCGATCTCAGCATTTAAATTAGCTCAAAAATTGTTTGGTAGTTCATCCAAAATTTATTAACTTTGTTCTATCGGTGAGCCGATGTAATTTTGGTGAAAGTGTTTCATCAGCTCTTGAAGTTAGCCTCTACAGCTATTTCTAATAAGGCAACATCAAGATTTGGCGAACGGCCTCGCACTTTCTTTTTAAAATATCGCCACTCGGAGGCTGGGTGGCACACTAACACTACTAAATGAAATGAGAAAGGTCATTCTTATTCTTACTATGCTTCTTATGGCAGCAGTTCCTTCATTCGCTGACAACAAGCAGAAGAAACTCAACCAGGACACTGAGCGTTTCCGCTACGACATCGAGTACTGCCAGAACACTGACGGCTTTGTGCTTGTGAAGGTTTGGAGCTACTCTAAGAAGGCAGATTTGGCTGTTGCTCAGGCACGCAAGAATGCTGTTCACGGCGTATTGTTCCGTGGCTACACTGCTACTGACAATAACTACTCTTCTATGGGCCCTATCGTTAAGGATCCATCAATCGAGTCTACAAAGGCTGACTTCTTCGAGGCATTCTTCGACGATGAGACTGGCGAGTATGCTCGTTACGCACCAAGCGTTTTGGAGAGCTCTAAGAAGATCATCAAGGTTGGTAAGGAGTACAAGGCAGGTGTCGTTGTAAAGGTGAACGTCAAGCTTCTCCGTCAGCACCTCGAGCAGGCCAACATCATCAAGCCTTTGGGTGGCGGCTTGTTCTAACCAATTAACAATTAAACTACAACTATGAGACGACTAACTATCATTATAGCAATGGTGGGTTCAATGATGATGGCCATCTCGTGCCACTGTCACACCCACTCTACTCAGGCATCTTATCCTACTGAGTGCGAGTATCTCAACAACGATCTCGATGGCTCAATCACTCTCCGTGCCTACGGTCAGGGTCGCAACCGCGGCGATGCGTTGGCACAGGCTCGCAAGAATGCTGTAAAGCAGGTTATCTTCGAGGGTATCTACGTTCCAAACAACGACGCTTTGTCACGTCCTTTGGTTTATGAGGTTAACGCCTACACCAAGTACGAGGATTTCTTCAATGCCTTCTTCCGCGATGGTGGCGACTACACAATGTTCGTTCACGGCCGTGACAAGCGTATCCAAACCAACGAGAAGTCTTGGAGTGGCACACAGGCAAAGATCTCGACTACAGTCACTGTCGAGCGTGCACTCCTCAAGCAGTATCTCAAAGAACAAAATATAATTAAAGAGTAATAAAACTATGAAGAGACTATTTTTAGCTGTGCTCTGCACAATGTTTTCAGTAGCAGCTTTTGCCCAGGCAAAGAAGCCTACAATTATGGTCGTTCCAGCAGACCAGTGGTGCCTTGAAAATGGCTATTACGACGAAGTCAACGAGGATGGTATTATAAAGCAGGTTGTTAACTACGAGAAGGCTCTCTACGACCGTAGCCTCAACCAGGTGATTATCGCAATGGGTAATGAGATGGTTGACCGCAACTTCCCACTTGTCGACCTTAACGCAACAATCAAGGATATCGCATTGAATGCTGCTCTCGATGGCGACGATGTTAAGATGAGCCGCATCGATAGAATTCTCAACCAGGCAAGAGCCGACATTATGCTCGAGGTTAGCTGGTATATCAACGAGACTCGTCCAGATGTCTTCTCAGTGAACTTCAATATCAAGGCTATGGATGCCTACACTCGTAAGCAGGTTGCTGGTTGCGACATCTTCTCTAAGGAGTCAAGCAACGTAGACTTTGCAATGATGCTCAAGCAGGCTAACACCAACTCATTCAGCCCATTCTGCGATCGTTTGGATATGCACTTTGCAGATATGGCACAGAATGGCCGTGAGGTAAGCTTCGACTTTGTGATCAAGAAGGGTGCATACATAACCTTCGAGGATGAGGTGGGCAGCAATGGTGACTATCTTGGTGATGTTATCTACGACTGGTTCCAGGGTGCAACAGTAAGCGGTCGTTTCAGCTCAAAGGACTCTGAGTACCGTTTGGAGTACACACAGGTACGCATCCCTCTCTACGACGACCGAGGTCGTGCTATCGATGCTCGTCGCTTCATCAACCCATTGGCAAAGATGCTTCGTAGCGAAGAGTACGGCATTTCAAACGTGAAGGTCATCACAATTGGTCTTGGCAAGTGCCGCATTGAGATTGAGTAGTATTAATTTAGAACGATTAAAGCAATGAAAAAGATATTTTTAACAGCTCTCGCCCTCTTGGCAATGGTCGGAGCAATGGCACAGGGTACAAAGCTTGCAGTACCTGTGGGAGTATATATGCCTAATGATACAAACCTCGTTCCTGAGTATGCACAGAACACTCTCGAGAGCAAGATGCGTCAGATTGTATCGGCAAACGGTATGGGTGCATACGATTTTGGCAGCTCATTCTTCATCACTTGCGACGTACTTGTACTCGACAAGCACACATTGGGAGGTGCACCTGTTCGCATCGCACAGAAGACCGAGACAACATTCTATATTGCTGATGCAAACACACAGCGTATCTACGAGAGTGTGACAATCACCAGCGAGGGTATTGGCAAGAGCGAGAACCAGGCATTCATCGACTCTTTCGAACAGATTGATGTTCGCTCATCACAGATTAAGAACTTCGTGAACTCAGCTAACAAGAAGATCATCGACTACTACGAGTCACAGATCGACCACTACATCGCATTGGCTGAGGGTAAGGCTAAGCTCGGTGCTTACAGCGAGGCTCTCCACATCCTGGCTATGGTGCCAGATGTATGCCCAAGCTATGGTAAGATTTGCGACGCTGCGTTGCGTATCTACCAGATTATGATCGACAAGACATCGCTCGAGGCTCTCCAGAAGGCTAAGTCTATTTGGGCTGCAGCACACACCTACGAGGGTGCTGAGAAGGCAGCAAGCTACCTTGCTCTTGTTTCGCCTTACTCATCTTGCACAGCCGAGGCTGACAAGCTCGCTAAGGAGATTAAGGACTTTGTAACCAAGGAGCACGCTTACGATCAGAAGTGGAACGAGACACTCCTCGACAGAACATTCGACCTTGAGGAGAACCGAACAAAAGCTTGGCGTGATGTTGGCGTAGCATACGGCAAGAACCAGAAGCAGCCTGTTACCTACAACAGATGGTGGTAACAGATAGTAATCCGACCCCGCAGGCTTAGACACAAAGTCTCGGGGTTGGATTTATCGCATACACAAAGACACTATAACACAAACTTATTAACTACTAACACTATGAAAAGATTTTTACTTACCCTGATGCTTGTGGCTACAGTTGTATCTGTATCTGCACAGCGTCGTCCCGACTCAATGTCTGAGTACAGACGTAGCTCACTCTACTCGCTTCTCATCACCCACTCTAAGATGGACTACAGCTCTGAGATTAGCGATGCCTTCCTGGCAATGCCTCTGCCTGACAAGTTCAACGACCACAGCTTGGGTATTCGCTCATTCGAGTCGTCAGTAGCAAAACCTAAGGAGAAAGCTGACAGCAAAAAGAAGCACACCGCAAACTTTACTGATATCAACAACTTCCTTTTGACAAACAACATCGCAAAGCAGATGGTTGCTAAGTGGTACAACCGCGACGCTGAGACTGGTCTTTGCAACCGCAACCTCATCAACGAGCGTGGTCTCTACGATGCTTCGCAGCAGGATATCGAGCTTGCTGACGAGAGCATCTACGGTCGTGCACAGCTTGGTGATCAGGGTGAGGATCTTATCCGCAACACCTATGTAGTTATCAACGATATCACCTTCTCTGACAAGGGCAAGAAGTCAGAGGGTGCAGCTATCGGTCTTGCTATCTTTGGTGGCATTGTTGCAGCAGTCACAGGCATCGACGCTGTTAGTGACGCTGCTAACCTTGCAGCTACAGCAGTTAACGAGATTGATGGTTTCCGCGTAAACGTTACATCATACCTCTACCGCCTCGTTTGGAACGACGAGACAAGAGATTGCTTCGAGAGCAACTACTATGTATCAGCTCGTATGGACGAAGAGACTCGCACTGCTCGTAAGCTCGCTTTCGACGCTTTGCAGGGTGAGGATTGCCCATTCAAGCTCGAGTATGTAGGCTTCTCAACTGCTCACGGTGGTATCACCACTTCTAAGAGCTTCTCAGAGAAGTCTAAGTCTGAGCAGATGCTTATCGCTTGTGCACGTGGTGTGGATAACGCCATTGTCGAGTTGCAGAGAACTTACGAGGAGTTCAAGGTGAATACCCCTATCTACCAGGTTAACGACGACGGTACAGTAGACGTGAAGATCGGTTTGAAGGAGGGTGTAAACTCTAAGTCTGTTTACAACGTTCTCCAGGAGGTTCAGGACGAGGAGGGTAACATCTCTTACAAGATTATCGGCACAATCGTCCCTATCGAGGGCAAGATCTGGGATAACCGTTTCGGTGCTTTGGAGGAGGCTGAGGCTTTGAAGGCCGATCCAGATGCTAAGCAGAGCGAGGAGGCTAAGGAGGGTAACGCATACCTCACAGCAACCACATTCAAGGTAAGAAGTGGTAACAGTGCTAACTTCATTGGTTGCGTCGTTCGCGAGGCTAAGATTGGCGACGAGAAGAAGTAATCAGGCAATACTCAACGAAAATAGGACATCCCAGAGGATGTCCTATTTTTTTTGCATTATTACCTTTTTCGGGAGGGCATTAAATTTTTAGGAGACTTCCTATTTATATAATATGCTGAGATCTCTACACCACATATGCAAAGATCTCTACACCACTCTTCTGGTTTGGAGGCTACTGCTTTTTGAAGACTCCCACGGCGTAGACATCGCCCATATCCTTTAGAAGAGTCTCGACAAGCACAAGGTTCTGATCGCCCTTGTACTCAGGATAGATGGTCTTAATGGCCTTGATGAGCTCCTTCACGTCGAGCATAATGCTAAGCATTGGCGATGAGAGCTTGACATATCCCGAGACGCTCACACTCTCGGAGTCGATAACAGCAGAGAGGACAACACGGGCCTTAGAGCGATCGTATGTGTACTTAAAGCTCTGCGAGCTGTTACCCTGCCAGATAAGGCCCTTACCCGAGTCGAGCTTAATATTTGCCGAGCCACGCGAGACACCCATCTTATTCAACACGTCGAGGACAATAGGATCGAGCTGTGCAAGGATCACATCGGTCAAAGGGTTGGTGCCAAGGTAGGTGAAGTATGCCGCGTCGTAGCTCCACGTACCATTAAGCGTAGTAAGTGCTGGTGCTGCATCGGCAAGCTTCTTATAGTGACTGTTTGTCGATGACGAGCTCGTCGAAGAGCTCGTCGAAGAGCCACCGAAGAGGCCACCAAGAGCCTTCGAGAGGTCGAACTGTGCCGATGCACTCTCAGGCACTGCAACCAGCGAAATAAGGGCGAGGAGGAGAATTGCAATCTTCTTCATTGGAGATAATATTTTAAAGTTATGCTACGGACACTCCACAAAGAGAACGTCCGTAGCACTCATTTTATTGTATGTAGCAAGGTGCCTAAATCAACTCGCTGAGCTCACGCTCAACCTCCTCAACCTCGGCAAGCCAAGCACGCTCCTGAGCATCAGATGGCATATGCAGGTCGCCACGTGGCGAGAGACCCACAGCACCAACCTTTGGACCATCAGGCATTGCCGAACGCTTGAACTGCTGCGAGAAGAAGCGGTGGAAGAAGACCTTAAGCCACTTGATGATTGTCGCCATATCGTAGGTACCCTCGAAGGCGAGCGATGCAAGCATAGCAATCTTCTTAGGGGCATAACGACGACGCAATGTGCAGTAGAGGAAGAAGTCGTGGAGGTCGTATGGGCCAACGATATCCTCGGTCTTCTGAGCGATATTATCGCCATCTGCTGGCAAGAGCTCAGGGCTAACAGGTGTAGCAACAACATCGTGCAGAGCCTCGCGAAGAGTGCCATCAGCACGGTTGTCAGCATACCACGCAACCATATGTTTAACAAGTGTCTTAGGCACTGAGGCGTTGATACCATACATCGACATTTGGTCGCCATTGTATGTTGCCCAGCCGAGGGCCAACTCACTCATATCGCCAGTACCAATAACCATACCGCCACAGACATTAGCAACGTCCATAAGAATCTGTGTACGCTCTCGTGCCTGAGAGTTCTCGTAGGCTACAGAGTGCTCCTTAGAGTCGATGCCGATATCCTTGAAGTGCTGCTCGCACGCCTCCTTGATAGAGATCTCGCGGAGGGTACAGCCGAGCTCACGCACCATAGTGACAGCGTTCTGGTATGTGCGATCTGTAGTGCCGAAGCCTGGCATAGTAACGCCGATGATACCCTTGCGGTCAAGACCCAACAAATCGAAGGTGTCGCATACTGCCAACAACGCCAACGTAGAGTCGAGACCACCCGAGATACCGATTACGGCAGTCTTGCATCCTGTATGCTCGAGACGCTGAGCAAGACCAGCACTCTGGATAGCAAATACCTCCTTGCAGTGTGTAGCACGTGCTACCTCATCCTCAGGAACGAAGTAGATAGGCTCGATGTGGCGACGAACATCACCATCGTGGAAGATCTCGTCGACGTCGATCTCTACGACACGCATCTCTGGTGCCTCAGGATAGTAGAAGGTGTTGCGGGCAGTACGACGTGTAGAGATATACTCAACGTCGATATCAGTAATCACCATACGGTCGTTACGCACAAAACGCTCGCTCACGCCCAACACGCGACCAAGCTCTGCAACAACGGCATTACCTGCAAACACGAGGTCTGACGATGACTCGCCGTGGCCTGATGACGCATATACATAGGCTGCCATAGTTCGTGACGACTGCTCGGCGATAAGCGAGATAAGGTAGTCGTGCTTGCATACCGACTCAGGCGATGCTGAGAGGTTGAACAAGAGCTTAGCACCCTGCACTGCCTGCATTGATGATGGTGGCACTGGCACCCACATATCCTCACAAATCTCGACACCAAACTCCACATCGTGGATGTCGAACATAAGGTCTGCACCGAAAGGACACTCCTGGCCTGCGAAGCGAATCACACGGTCACGGATACCGAAACCTGAAACCCACCAGCGGAGCTCCGAGAACTCGCCGTAGTTAGGGATGTACGACTTAGGCACAATACCCCACAACACGCCCTGGCCAAAGACTGCAGCACAGTTGTAGAGGCGATCGGCATAGACCACAGGAAGACCTACGATACCGATTGTAGGGATATCCTCGGTCTCCTTCATAAGCCAAGCGAGGGCCTGCTCAGAGTCGCGGAGCAACTTCTTCTGAAGCACCATATCGCCACAGGTGTAGCCCACCAACGACAACTCGGGCATCACCACAATCTCCACGCCCTCACGGAAGGCATCCTGCATAATCTTGAGAGCACCCTCGGCATTGCGATGGGCATCGGCGATGTGTACACGTGGCACCGCCGCCGCAACTCTCATATATCCAAATTGGTTGTTCATTTAATGTCAAATTAGTAATTAGTAATTAGCAATTAGTAATTAGTAATGGTTGATCTTCGACATCATTTGTAGCACACATTACCCACCACTAATCACTCATCCACTACCCCACTTAAAGAATTTTTGTCAGACGGCATTAGATGCGTTGCCGAGTCGCAATTGCCACAGATGGGACATACTTTGATCTATTTCCCATTCGGGCAATATATTCGGCGACGCAGATGTGCCTTATCACAAAAATTACTCTGCCCAGATGCGAGCCAAGTTGATGATAGTATTCATCGCACGCTGCATAGTAGTGAGCGAAGCGTACTCGTAACGGCCATGGAAGTTCATACCACCAGTGAAGATGTTTGGACAAGGCAAGCCCATAAACGAGAGACGTGAGCCGTCGGTACCACCACGGATAGGCTTAACCTGTGGCTTAACACCTGCCTCGATCATAGCACGCTTAGCCTTCTCGATAACCTGTGGATGTGGCTCAACCATCTTACGCATATTGTAGTACTGGTCCTTGAGAGTAAGAGTGAGGACCTTCTCGCCATACTTACGCTGGAGGAAGTTGACAACATCCCACATAAGCTGCTTCTTGTGCTCGAACTTCTCAGAGTCGTGGTCACGGATGATGTAGTT
>JAFYSI010000093.1 GCA_017559425.1 Alistipes sp. | reverse complement strand
CGGGTGTTTCTCGGTAGTGGGGACTTGCTTATGACTAAAAATTTTCGTAACTTTGTTAGAAGTTGGACATCGTGCCCCTCTATATGTTAAAACGACGAATATATGAACAAACAATAATACTTAAATGCTATGAAGAAACTATTTAACAGTTCCATCGCAAAGCTATTTGCTGTAGCTGCTGTGATGATGTTTGCACCAATGACGCTCTTCGCTCAATCATTTGAGGAGGATTTGGCTCGTGCCAAAGATGGAGACTCTGATGCTCAGATCGATGTGGGTATCTGCTACTTCTTCGGTAGAGGTGTAGAGGAGAGCCAAGAGGTGGCGTTCAAGTGGTTCGAGAAGTCTGCAAAGCAGGGAAATATTGGCGGTCAGCTTCGTGTGGGCTACTGCTATCTTTACGGCTTAGGTGTAGATATCGATAAGAAGGCCTCTACAAAGTGGTATCGTATGGCGGCCGAGCAAGGCGATCCTGAGGCTCAGTACCGTATGGGTGATGCATACTACTTTGGTAATGGTGTTAAGGTCGATTATGTTGAGTCGTTTAGATGGTATATGCTCTCTGCCGAGCAGGGTTATGTCGAAGGTCAGGTTAATGTAGCTTACGCCTACAGATTTGGTGAGGGTGTTGATGTGGATTATGTCGAGGCTGCAAAGTGGTATCGTATGGCTGCCGAGCAGGATGATGACTTTGCACAGCGTATTATGGGCGATCTATATGTCTATGGTGAGGGTGTCGATGTCGATTTTGTGGAGGCTGCAAAGTGGTATCGTATGGCTGCTGAGCAAGATAATGCCGTGGCACAGGATAAGCTTGGTATGTGCTACCTCAATGGTGATGGTGTCAAGAAGAGCCAGGCTGAGGCTGTGAAGTGGTTCCGTCTCGCTGCAAATCAGGGTAACCCCGATGCTCAGCACCATTTGGCTAACCGCTACTACTATGGTCAGGGTGTCTTGCAGAGCTACGAGGAGGCTGTAAAGTGGTATATGAGTGCTGCGGAGCAGGGCCACGCCTATGCTCAGGGTATGCTTGGACTTTGCTACTACTATGGTGATGGTGTTGAGCAAGATGATGCTCAGGCAGTGATGTGGTTTGGCCTCTCTGCAGAGCAGGGTAACTCCTTTGGTCAGTACTGGTTGGGTGCTTGCTACGAGTATGGTACGGGTGTTGAGATCGACTACGACGAGATGTTTATGTGGTACTCACGCTCTGCTGCACAGGAGTATGGTCCAGCGATCAATGAATTGGGTGACTGCTACTACTACGGTAAGGGTATAGAGTGCGATTTGGAGATGGCGTACGAGTTGTATATTCTCGCGGCAGAGTTGGGCGAGGTAGACGCATACTACAACGTGGGCTACTGCCTTGTTATGGGCAAGGGTGTCGAGGAGGACTATGCCAAAGGTGTTGAGATGCTCAAGGTTGCTGCTGAGAACGACCACGAAGCGGCTAAGGTCTTGCTCAACAACTTAGGCGAAGTTTGGTAGACAGTTTTATATTAGACATTTTTGTGAGGTTGGCAGGCTTAGGCCTGTCATCCTTTTTTTTGATGTCTGTTATGTGGTCGAAATAGGGGTAAAATAAAGGAGCTTAGTTTGTTCTAAACTCCTTTGCTGTAGTGTGTTATGTGAGTGTAGTGCTCGTCGCCTACTCAAAGAATCGTTCGTCGAAGTTGACGAGATAGACACGCTCTGTAGCACGCGTGATGGCGGTGTAGAGCCAACGAAGCATATCCTTCGACATCTCCTCGTCACCAAACAAGCAGCGGTCGACAAAGACGGCTCGCCACTGACCACCCTGGGCCTTGTGGCAGGTGACGGCATAGGCAAACTTTATCTGCATAGCGTTGAAGTGCGAGTTCTCGCGTATGGCCTTGTATCTCTTCGACTTAACGGTGATGTCGGCATAGTCCTTCTCCACCTCGTAGAATAGCGTCTTGCTCTGCTCACGCGTGAGTGAGGGAGACTCCGACGATAGGGTGTCGAGCAAGATTTTTACCTGCATCTCGTAGTTGTCGTAGTCGGGGAACTCGAGTACAGCCTCGGCAAAGTGGAAGCCGTAGAACTCCTCGAAGCGACGTATGCGTCTGAGGCGTGCCACGTCGCCATTAGCAACAAAGGCCATAGGCGAATCCTTATCTTGCTCGGCGTAGAAGTAGTTGTTCTTGACAATCATCAACATATCGCCACTCTCAATCTCCTCCTCGGCGGAGAGGTTGTGGCGGCGTATGCCCTCATTGTAGCGGTTGGCACGCTTGTTTGAACGTGTGATGACGATGGTCTCGTCGCGGCCAAACCTATCGTAGCAATCTTGTAGCTCCTCGAGAAGCTCACTGCCCTGCACCTGACGGAAGTCCGGAAATGACATATCGAAATGTGGAATCTCGAAGATGTTGTTCTCGAGCATACATCGTAACATTGTGGCATTGAACAGGATGCCCGAGTCGTGCGACTGTCTTACAACCTCGTCCATTGTGCCATACTCCACATCTCCATAGGGTAGTAGTGTTGAGGGTTCGAGTGCTGGGCTGAAGTCGTCGCCAACGGGTGGCAGCTGTGCATCGTCACCCACGAGCATAAGCCTACATCGCTTGCCACTGCGAACATAGGCGACAAGGTCCTCGAGAAGGTTGCCAGAGCCAAACGTAGCACCCTCACTCGTTGAGGCTGAGAGCATAGAGGCCTCATCGACGATAAAGATGGCGTCACGCTCGCGGTTGTAGTCGAGCGAGAAGCGTGACTCGTAGTCTGTTATGCTGCGTTCGCGATAAATCTTTTTATGGATGGTGTATGCCGTATCGTGGGAGTAGCGTGTGAGGACCTTGGCGGCACGTCCCGTAGGTGCGAGGAGTATCGGCTTGATACCCAACTCTTTGAGTGCTGAGACGAGGGCGGCAATTATTGTCGTCTTACCTGTACCCGCATAGCCGTTGAGCAAAAATATGCGACCAAAATCTTCGTCTGTGAGCCACGATGAGAGACTCTCGATAATTTTTTTTTGGTTATTTGTTGCTTCAAACGATAATTTTGCGTAAATTTGTTGCGATATATGGGTTTTAAGCATAGAGCCCCAAAATTTATTTAGTGTTAAACGACGATACAAACTTAATAACAAATAATCAAAAATGAAAAGAGTATTTCAACTTTTGTTGCTTGTAGCTATCGTGGGCCTCGGTTATTGGATCTACACAATGATCGCGGTTAACGTGAATGCTGAGAATCAGATTAAGGAGCGTGAGAAGATCGTTGTCGAGAAGGCTCAGGTTATCCGTGACCTTGTTCAGGCTTATAAGGATTCTCGCCCAGACAAGAAGTACACAACCAACTGGGATGTTATCACAGAGTTCGCTAAGGCTGGTTATATCGTAGAGAAGAGCGAGATCTATGACGAGAACAACCTCGACAACAAGGCTAAGCTCGACTCTATCCGCAAGGCTAATCCAAGCTGGAAGAACGAGAGGGTAGACTCTGTATTGGTACGTGAGCGTATCCTCAAGCACGCAGGTCTCGACACTGACGAGGAGATCGAGAACCTCCGTTACATCCCATTCTCTAATAAGAAGGAGTTCCAGCTCGATACTGTAACTTACACAATGGGTACTTACAAGTCTCACCTCTTGCGTTGCCACGCTCCATACGTACACTTCCTCAACACTGAGGAGTACAACCAGCAGTTCTGGAATATGCTCGAGACAAAGTTTGACCTCTACATTGCTAACGCTGAGGCAAGCGATCAGATGAAGAAGATGAAGGCTGATGGTCTCAAGCAGGCAATCCAGAAAATTGAGGATAAGGAGAACCCAGGCAAGATGGTTGCTAAGTACTTCATTGGCGAGGCAGTGCCTATCCCAATGGATATCGAGTTCTTTGGTGTTACCTTCGGTAGCCTCGAGGAGAACTCTGATAAGGGTAGCTGGGAGGATGGTCGCTTAGAGTAATGACCAGATGAGTTTCTCAATTCCAAATAAAGTGTCCATCCGCCTAATGTCGGGTGGACACTCTTTTTCAGCGGCAGAGATTAGCCGAGGTGTCAAGAGCGACGATGGTAGCTTCGTCGTGGAGCTCGTGACGCCCAAGACCACGCTTGTGCCACAAGAGACGTTTAGCGAAGATGTGGCTGCCGAGTATCTCGCTATGATGGGTCTTGCCCCATCGCTCTTGGAGGTTGTGGTATTCAGCCCTGTGGTAGATGGTAGGGTAGCCGTTATGGCTATCAACAGAGAGTGCTTTGCACACCTCAGCCTCACCTATGGCGATGCTGTGACCTTTGTGTCGCCACTCATCTTGGGTTCAGCTCCTGAGGAGGGTGTTCTGCTCGAACTTTTGGGCGATGTGCTATATGTTCGTATCTATAAGGGTGGTCTGCTCTTTGCCGAGGCTCTCGAGGTGCGAAACGACGAGGATTTGCTCTATGCTGTTACTCGCATCAACGAGGTATACCATATATATAATATGCGTGTGCGTGCGAAGGGCGATGTGGACCGCCTGAAAAAACCTTTTAAGAATCTATTTACCGATTTGGTATGCGAATAATTAGTGGAAAATATCGTGGCCGCACAATCGTGCCACCACGCAACCTTAGGGCTCGTCCAACAACAGACTTTGCTAAGGAGAACCTTTTTAATGTCCTTGTCAACCTTGTCGACTTCGAGGAGCTCGACGTGCTCGACCTCTTCTCGGGTACAGGATCCATAAGTTATGAGTTTGCGTCGCGTGAGGCACGTAGCGTGACCTCTGTCGAGGTAAATAGTGTGCACCATAACTTTATTCGTCAGACAGCCAAGGAACTCAAATTTGAGAATTTCTACGCTGTGAAGGCCAATGTTTTCCTCTATTTGAAGAGCTGCACTAAGCAGTTTGACGTTATTTTCTCGGATGCTCCATACGACCTGGAGGGTAGCGAGGAGGTCATAAATCTTGTTTTTGAGAAAAACTTGCTTCGTGAGGACGGATTTTTGATTTTTGAGCACTCAAAAGATAAAAATTTCTCGGAGCATCCAAATTTCTGGCAGTCAAGGAGTTATGGTAGTGTGCAGTTTTCGTTCTTCAAAAAAGAGTAAATTTTTTTAAAAAAAAACTGGCTAAAATATTTGTAGAACGAAAAAAAGCACTACCTTTGCACCGCAATCAGGAAATAACGGTTGCAAGTTCTAACAATGGTGCGTTAGTTCAGCTGGTTAGAATACGTGCCTGTCACGCACGGGGTCAGGGGTTCGAGTCCCCTACGCACCGCCAAGAAGGATGATCGAGAGGTCATCCTTTTTTGTTGTTTATGGTTTTCGCAGGTCTGCTACGAAGGCAGTGAGCTTCGCTTCTTTGCTTGCGTGTTTAGTGTTTTGGCAAGCAAGCTCGCCCGCCACCAACCACCCAAGCACGTGCTTTCAGCACTTCTGCCTTCGTACCCCATACAATCATTCTTCTCGTTGCGTTGGGCACTACTCACATATTAGGGGTTGAGCCGATATTATAGTGGTTTATTGCTCGGCTAAAGCCTGTGCTGTTTTTCTTCGGTATCGGCTCTATGCGAAAAACATTGAGCCGATATTATAGTGGTTTATTGCTCGGCTGAAGCCTGTGCTGTTTTTCTTCGGTATCGGCTCTATGCTTTCGCATTCGAGTCCCCAGATTTGGATTAATACGGTTTTATAATGAGTTGCTTTGGGGGATGTGTGCCGTGGGGTAGATGTATATATAACCTATATTGATCCATTATAACTCATTTAACTCAAAAAGTGATGGTGGGCGTAGCAGTTTTGTGACCTGTGACACCATTTGTGTTTTGTGGTTCTATAATTAATTGTTTTGCATAAGTTGTTGATAATCAATGGTGGTGGTAGTGGGGTGGTGAAAAAGTTGTAAAAAAGTGCGGAAAAAGTTTGGAGAATAAGAAAAAATCACTACCTTTGCATCGCAATCAGGAAATAACGGTTGCAAGTTCTAACAATGGTGCGTTAGTTCAGCTGGTTAGAATACGTGCCTGTCACGCACGGGGTCAGGGGTTCGAGTCCCCTACGCACCGCCAAAAAGGATGATCGAAAGGTCATCCTTCTTTGTTGTTTATGGTTTTTGCAGGTCTGCTACGAAGGCAGTGAGCTTCGCTTCTTTGCTTGCGTGTTTAGTGTCTTGGCAAGCAAGCTCGCCCGCCACCAACCACCCAAGCGCGTGCTTTCAGCACTTCTGCCTTCGCACCCCACACAATCATTCTTCTCGTTGCGTTGGGCACTACTCACATATTAGGGGTTGAGCCGATATTATAGTGGTTTATTGCTCGGGCATTCTGCCCTGTGCAGATTTTTAGCGGTATCGGCTCTATGTGGAAAACATTGAGCCGATATTATAGAGGTTTATTGCTCGGCTAAAGCCTGTGCTGTTTTTTTTCGGTATCGGCTCTATGCTTTCGCATTGAAGTCCCCAGACGGTTATATTGTATTTGTTAATATTTTCTCACGTCGCTGATGAAAAACTGGCGATATTAGGCTGATAGGTTCTTGGTTTCGGAGATTATTTATACTTTTGTTGCGAAATGTCGTAAAAAGTTCAAAAATCGTGCGAATAGCAACGCTTATAACCCTAATATTACTGCTTCTCTCTGTCGATGTCTATGGCAGGGTGAACACACATCTCTCTAACCCTATGCCATCATTAACCCCCCCCCTTGCATTGCAGGCCGCCGACACGCTGCAGAGTAGTGGTGGCAAGCGTAACTGGTGGCGTGAGAATTCTACATACGAGACTCAATTTCGTCCCGCACAGCTCATAGCACCCCTCTCGTTTATCGCTGTGGGTGCCTTAGGCGTGGGCGAGCGTGCTCCGCTAAGAGGTGTTAGTCTCGCTGTGAACGACAAATTCTATGCTCTCTCGGGAGGTAGGCCGCTTAGGTTTGACGACTATATTCAGTATCTGCCCGTTGGTCTCTACCTCACACTCGACTATATGGGTCTCAAGGCCAAGCACTCGTTGGGTGAGCGTGTGGCGGTGGCAGCGGTGACATACCTTGCGGCAGCGGGACTCACACAGGGCGTGAAGCATATTGTGCGTGAGCCGCGACCATTCTCCGGTCGCCGCAACTCCTTCCCCTCGGGGCACACCACGACAGCCTTTGCGGGTGCCGAGCTTGTACGCACGGAGTATGGCTGGGGTGTCGGAATGGGTGCCTACGCTGTGGCGGCAACGGTGGGTGTGATGCGTATGTACAACGGTAAGCATTGGCTCAACGACGTGGTGGCAGGCGTAGGCTTCGGTATCCTCTCAGCACGCATAGGCTACTGGATGTTGCCTCTCGGTCGTCATATCTTCAAGATTCCTCGCAAGGGTCAGGCTCTTGTGGCTACGCCGATGTACAATAGTGAGGTGGGAGCTCTTGGCGTGGCGTGTGCCGTCCAGTTTTAGCCTATAATAGGGTAGTATTGCCACTGAAATAGCTGGTGTAAATGATCTAAAATAGTAATCCCGAGAGTGTTAATGCTCTCGGGATTATTGTTGTCTCTTGCGAGGTAGCTGTTTCATTACTCGAGATTGAGCTCCTTCTTCAATGCCTCAATCTTGTTGTCGAGGGCTACGAGTGTCTCGTCGAACTTCTCGACGCTCTCGAGCTGAGTCTTAACACCGAAGTAGAACTTGATCTTAGGCTCAGTACCTGAAGGACGTACCGATACCTTGGTGCCATCCTCAGTGAGCCACTGGAGCACGTTGCTCTTCTCGTCGATACCCTCGATCGCCTTACGCTCGCCTGTGCGTACGTCGATCTCCTCGAGAGTCTTGTAGTCCAAAATCTTGACAACTGGAGAGCCGAGCAATGACTGTGGAGGATTCTGGCGGTAGTCAACCATCATCTGCTGAATCTCAGCAGCACCATCCTTGCCCTTGCGAACAACGTTCACGAGGCCCTCACGGAAGAAGCCATACTTAACATAGAGCTGCTGCAACCACTCGTAGAGGGTGATGCCCATAGTGTCGCGTGCCCACGCTGCAGCCTCTGCAACGAGAGTGATAGCTGCAACACCATCCTTGTCGCGTACAAAGTCGCCAGGCAAGTAGCCGAATGACTCCTCGCCGCCACCGATATACTTAGTGAGGCCCTCCTGCTCGCGGATGATCTTTGCGATATACTTGAAGCCGGTGAGGCAGTTGTAGCACTTAACACCGAAGTGCTCAGCAACAGCGTCAGGCATCATAGATGTAACGATAGTCTTAACGACGAACTCCTTGCCAGTGATCTTGCCGAGCTCTGCCCAACGAGTGAGCTGGTAGCACATCAAAAGAACAAGGGTCTGGTTGCCGTTCAAGAGGACGTAGTCGCCCTTGCCAGTGCGGAGTGCTACGCCAAGACGGTCTGCATCAGGGTCGGTGGCCATAGCAAAGTCTGCACCCTCCTTCTCGGCACGCTCGATAGCCATAGCCATAGTCTTACGCTCCTCAGGGTTTGGCGATGCTACAGTTGGGAAGTTGCCATCGAGAACCATCTGCTCTTCGACACATATAATATTATTAAAGCCATAGTTACGCAACGACTGTGGAACGAGCTTCACACCAGCACCGTGGAGTGGGGTGTAGACAATCTTCATATCGTTGTACTTAGCCACAGCCTCAGGTGAGAGCGAGAGCTCCTTGATGGCTGCCAAGTAACGCTGGTCGAACTCCTCACCGAGGATGTTGATGTTCTCGGCATTCTTGCCTGTGAGCACCTGGTTGACGTCGGTAACCTTCTGAACCTCCTCGATGATGTTCACGTCGTGTGGAGAGGTAACCTGTGAGCCGTCGTTCCAGTAAGCCTTGTAGCCGTTGTACTCCTTAGGGTTGTGCGACGCTGTGACCATAACACCCGACTGGCAGCCAAGCTCGCGGATAGCGAACGAGAGCTCTGGGGTAGGACGCAATGCGTCGAAGAGATATACGATAAAGCCGTTAGAGGCGAAGATGTCGGCTACACGCTCAGCAAACATACGCGAGTTGTTGCGGCTGTCGTGCGAGATGGCAACCTTGATCTCCTGGCCTGCGAAGTTCTTCTTGAGATAGTTGGCAAGTCCCTGAGTAGCAGCACCTACGGTGTAGATGTTCATACGGTTTGTGCCCACGCCCATAATGCCACGAAGGCCACCGGTGCCGAACTCGAGATCCTTGTAGAAGCTCTCGACGAGCTCGTTAGGGTTATTTTCGATCAACATACGCACCTCCTGCTTCGTAGCCTCGTCGTAGTTGCCGTCGAGCCACGCCTGTGCCTTGTCCATTACCTGCTTGTCAATAACATTTGCCATAGTACTATTAATTTTATTTATAGTTTGATTTCTTGAGTCATAAAATTCTAATATGCAAATATACGAAATTTTCTTCATATATTAAGTATCAGCACATTAAAATATTTTGCAAAAATTCGGCCATCAAAGCCCTATTAAAAAAAATGAAATATGCAACTGTTTTTCGATATTATTTTAATAAAATTATCCACATCTTTGCAATGTCGAAACGCACTTAACGCCCACGGCAAACAAGAGTGCGAGATAAGCAAGAACTAAGGTGAGTGACGCAACTTGTTGAAACAGAGCGTATAGAGCTGTTTCGGGGTGTTTATCGCCAAATTTTTAACCACTGTTGAGAACTAAAATGATGCAGATCGATAAATATAACGAGGTGTGGCAGGACTGTCTTGACCGTCTCAGCGGCTCGATTACCGAGGAGGAGATTGTCAAGTGGTTTAAGCCTATTCGTCCCATCGATTTCGATGGTATGAACCTCCGTCTGCGTGTTCCCAACGAGAGCTTTGTGACAAGCATCGAGAAGCGTTACTTGAACGTCCTTCGCCCAATCATCGCAGAGCTTTATGGTGCTGGCACTAAGCTCCATTATGCTGTGCCACGTCGTGTGCAGCAGCAGACCACCGAGACTCCCTCTTCACAGGTGCCTCAGTTTGCAGCTCCTACCGACACTGCAAATATAAAAAATCCTTTTGTAATTCCGGGCATCCGTCGCATACGATTTGATGCACAGCTCAACCCTAACTACACCTTCGACAACCATATCGAGGGCGAGTGTAACCGTTTGGCACGCTCTGCGGGTATGGCTGTGGCGGTGTCGCCAGGCTCTACGGCCTTCAACCCGCTCTATATCTATGGTGATTCGGGACTCGGAAAGACACATATCGTCCAGGCTATCGGCCACGAGGTGCGTCAGCGTCACCCTGAGCTTCAGGTACTCTACGTCTCGATGAACAAGTTCCAGGCTCAGTTCCAGACCGCTTATAAGAATGGTGAGATTACCGATTTTATCCAGTTTTATCAGATGGTCGATGTGCTCATTATCGATGATATTCAGGAGCTTACGGGTAAGACAGGTACGCAGAATGCTTTCTTCAATATCTTCAACCACTTGCAGCTCGCAGGCAAGCAGCTTATCCTCACGTCGGATAAGCCACCAGTGGAGCTCAAGGATATCGAGCAGCGACTCTTGACACGTTTCAAGTGGGGTCTCTCGGCACACCTTAACGTGCCAGACTACCAGACGAAGATCAAGATTATCCGTGCTAAGGCCCAGCGTGCGGGTGCTACAATCCCAGAGGATGTAGTAACCTACCTTGCTGAGAATATCTCGGCAAATGTGCGTGAGATTGAGGGTGCGTTATCATCGCTCATTGCCAACGCCTCGTTCCTCGGCCGTAAGATTACAATCTCGTTGGCGAAGGATATCTTGAAGGTCTATGTGAAGCTCACGCAGCGTGAGATTACCATCGACCATATTGTCAACGTGGTGTGTGAGTACTACAACATCGATATGGATACCTTCAACTCGTCGAAGCGTACACGCGATGTTGCCCAGGCTCGTCAGGTGGCGATGTATATGGCAAAGCAGCACACTAAGGCACCGCTCACCGTTATCGGTTCGTCGATTGGTGGCCGAAACCACGCTACGGTGCTTCATAGCTGTAAGGCTGTTGCCGATGCGATGGATATCGACAAGCAGTTTAAGGCTCAGATTGACGAGATTGAGCGTCTGGTGCTCAACAAAAACTAAGCAGCGGCTCATCGTGCGATGCTAGGTTAGCTACGTAATACGTCAAGTTTAGAATATGGACCCATCCAAAAATTTTTGGATGGGTCCTTTTTTTTTGTGGAGTGGGTGAATCATTGCTTTTTTTCTGAATTTTATCTATATTTGTATTGCGACAACCGTTAAATCATTAAGCAATGAAGAGAATTATATTGTTATTTGGAGTGTTATTCCTCTCAGCGTCGGGTGTTTTGGCACAGAACCAGCAGTCGACTCACTCTCTATTCGAGGGTATGAGTACACGCGACTATAATCGCATCACGGTGGGCTATAACCCAATGAAGATTAGCTGGCAGGATAGGGCTGATGAAAATTTTAAGCAGTGTCCGCTCTCGAGCAGTATCAGCTTTGGATATCTTCACGGTAGTAATTTGGTGAAGAGTCTGCCTCTCTTTGTCGAATATGGTGCGACGCTACACTACTCATTTGGCTCAAATGAGAGCAAGGCTAAGCATAGCTCTGTGACAAACTATAGCATCAACAAGGCCAAGATGTTCTCTGTAAATGTCCCTGTAAACATATCGTTGCGATTGGGCTTTAAGAGTAATAAAATTGCCATATTGCCCTATGCTGGCCTCAATTTTAGGTGTAATATCGCTGGAAATATCACGAAACTGAGAGGTGCAATAATCAACAACGGCATTAATGCTATGGGCGGAAGCACCTCGTCGACATATCGACTCTTTGATAGCTCTGACGATAAGTCGGCAATGGGCGAAAAGGCACTCAAGCGTTTCCAGCTTGGTATCAACGCAGGCGTAGGCTTTACATTTGGTAAGTTCTATGTAGGTGCTGGATATACTGGTGATGTGACAAAGATTGCCAATAATCCTGCACGCGACTATGTCGGCAGCCTCGGCACTGTGAATATCTCGGTGGGTCTGTCGTTCTAAGGAGATAGTAAGTTTATCTGCGTTCAACCATTTGTGTTCATAGGAGTTTGTTAGTTGCCTAACGCCTATCAACGGCTCTAAAATATCGAAAATTTATCGCACAAACTACTTAATAAATATGCGTAATATTGGATAAATATCGCATACTACTTTTTTTGAGATCTATAATAGGGTAGTCACGCGAGTATATAATAAGTATAGGTGTAATAGCATCGAGCAAAGGTTGCGATGCTAAAATAAATAGGGTAGCTTCTGTGTGAAGTTACCCTATTCTATTTTATGGCGATTTTGTCGCACTTGCTACTTTGCGTAACTGTCGAACGATCCGTCGGTGTAGAGCACTACGATTCGTTCCACATCTTTTGAGCCATTTGCCGAGCGATGAAAAATTGGCGATGTCTCATTTTTTGCCTCAGCTTTGCCCTCCGAGAAGAGGCTGTTTGGATCGCTGCTGTCGAGTGGTTCGCTGCGGAGCGAGAACTCATCATCGGAGAAAAGAGGGTTGTCGGCTCTGTTACCCTCGGCTGAACGGAAGATCATATCGGAGTCGAGTAGGAGCCAGTCGGGGTTGAGTTCTGGGAAGGCACGCAGAATTTTTACCACAAGATCGAAGCTCGGCTTGTTGCGACCCGACAAAATGTGCGATAGGCCAGAGGGCTGTATTCCGAGTATTCGTGCAAGTGAGGTAGCAGTGAGCCCCTTTTTCTTGAGCAAAATATCAAATTTCTCCTTCATTTTCGATAATTTTTACAAAGATAAACATTTTATTCTTGTAATGCAAATTTCTATACAAAAGTAACGTATTGATAATTGTTAACAACTCTTACATTTGTAAATTACACAATTATGGTAAATATCGAAAAATATGCGTATCACTAATTTACTTTATCTAAACAGTGTAAAATGCAGACATATATGGTATTATATGCTATTATCTATGATTTGCATCCAAAATTAGCAGAATTACCGCAATATGGAGCCTTGAGGTAAAATAATATTTATGTAAAAATTATAAATGCTTGATATGTAGTAGTATAAAAATTATTATTTAATATTTGAACAGATGTCTTAAACTGTAAAATAGTGGGGTTGTACATTGTAATTTAGTTTATGACAAATGTAACTATTAACAGCGGTTTTGCACAATATTGTGTATTACATATGTCACAATACAACTGTAATTACAAAAGTAATAGTGTTACAATTGTAATTACTAGTGTGAAAATAGGCTAAAAAAAGTGCGAAAAAATCTTCGATTAGAGACTAATTGTTAATAACTCCGTCGAAGTGTAGATTATGTTAAATAATAAAATGAGGTAGAGTGTTAATAACACCCTACCTCACTAACTTACAGAGAGTTATAAGTTGTTAACAACTGCCTGTTACTGCAGCGATTTTGCGATTTCTTGGAACTCCTCTGAGCTTAATTGTAGCTTCTCACGGCCGAAATCTACATCCTTTTCAGTGTTCATAGGGATCAAATGGATGTGTGCGTGGGCTACTTCGAGGCCCAAAACCACTGTTGCGACCTTCTTACACTCTGTAGTTGCCTTAATTTTCTTCGCAATCTCCTTAGCAAATACGATCATCTCCTGAAGCTCGTCGTCCTCCAGGTCGAAGAAATAGTCAACCTCACGCTTAGGAATCACCAATGTGTGTCCCTTAGCCAATGGAGCGATGTCGAGGAACGCGTAGAACTTATCGTTCTCTGCAACCTTGTAGCTTGGAATCTCGCCCGCTACAATTCGTGAAAAAATTGATGCCATAACTCTTTTTCTCTTTTAGTTTAAAATTACACTATTTTCTTATTTATATAATCCTCTATCTTGTCTTCCATTTTCCTACTGACTCCATTCTTACTCTTGCTCTCTTTCGTTAGCTTTAAGCGAGTCTGCAGCCATTAGGTGCTGAGTGTACGCTTGACCTGTTCGATGCCCTTGACCTTGCGGATATTCTCCAGCAGGTGGTTTAGGCTCTCGATATCTTTGACGTAGAGACTAAGTGTTCCCTCGAAGATGCCGTCGTGTGATTGAACGCTTATTGCACGCATATTTATGTTGAAGTATGCTGTGATAACTTTCGTCAAATCGAGGATGATTCCAGGGCGGTCAATGCCGTAGATCTCGAGTGTTGCAAGGTACGACACAGCCTTCTGTTGTGACCATCGTATCTCTTCGCGGATGATGTTATCGCCGTGCTGAGCTGCCAGGCGGATGAGCTTGTCACAACTTGATTTGTGTATCGTCACACGTCCTGTTACTGTGTCGCGGTAGCCTACAACATTGTCGCCTGGGATAGGCTCGCAACACTCCGCCATAATAGGCTCTTCGTCGTGTTCTCTCGGCTTGGGCTCCTCCTCGAGTGCCTGCTCGTCGAGCGACGTAGCCTCATCGTCGAGGTCAAAGTCTGTCTCCTTGTCATCGTTGTTGCTACCTGGTAGAAGTACCTTCCAGAATTTGAGAATCTTGCGTGAGGTGTTCTCCTTGAGCAGCTTGTCGAGGTTGTCGAGCTTGATGATTCCCGCACCAATCTTGCTGTATAGCTCATCCTTATACTTGCAGTCGTAGGCGGGTATGAGCTTGCGTAGTACACGGCCACTAAGCATCACGTTGTGCTGTGCCAGATGCTCCGAGAGTATCTGCATACCATTCTCCACATTGTTCTGCTGCTCGCCCTTTAAGAAGTCCTGAATCGCCTGGCGTGCCTTACTTGTAACCACAGAGTCGAGCCATTCGGTCTTAGGTCGAGCACTCTCAGCAGTGATGACCTCCACCTGGTCGCCACTATTTAGACGTGTGGTGACAGGGGCTATGCGGTGGTTGATCTTTGCACCTATGGCGTGGTTGCCTATGTTGGTGTGTATCTCGTAGGCAAAGTCGAGTACCGAGGCACCATATGGGAGCGTCTGTGGCTCTCCCTTAGGCGTGAATACTACGACATCGGTCTTGTAGAGCGAAAGCTTGAAGTTGTCGAGGAACTCGTGGGCATTCTCGGTATTGCTGCTGAGGGCCTCACGCACCTTTCTAAGCCACTTATCGAGGCCATCCTCCTCCTGTGTTATCGAGGCGTGCTTGTACTTCCAGTGTGCTGCAAAGCCTCGCTCGGCGATATCGTCCATACGCTCGGTACGCACCTGCACCTCGACCCATATACCATCAGGACCCATCACCGTAGAGTGTAGGGCTTCGTAGCCGTTACTCTTGGGGATAGATATCCAGTCGCGTAGGCGGTCGGGTTTAGGGGTGTAGATGTCTGTTACGCAGGAGTATATCTGCCAACACTGCGTCTTCTCCGATGGGAAGGGCAGGGTCTTAAAGACTATGCGGATGGCAAAGAGGTCGTAGACCTCCTCGAAGGGTATCTCCTTGCGACGCATCTTGTTCCATATCGAGTAGATGCTCTTGACGCGAGCCTTCATCTCGTACTGGAAATTGTTGCGGTCGAGAACCTCTTTGATGGGGGCCATAAAACGCTCGATATACTGCTGTCGCTCGGGCTCTGTCTCCTCGATTTTGCGGCGTATCTCCTCGTATTCCTCTGGGAAGCGGTACTTCATACAGAGATCCTCCAACTCACTCTTAATGGCGTGAAGGCCAAGACGATATGCCAACGGCACGAAGAGGTAGATGGTCTCGCTTGTGATCTTTATCTGCTTGTCACGAGGCATTACACCGAGTGTACGCATATTGTGCAGACGGTCGGCAATCTTGATGATTATGACACGCACATCGTCCGAGAGCGTGAGCAGTACCTTGCGGAAATACTCTGCCTGCTCCGAACTTTTGGAGTTAAAGACACCCGCCATCTTGGTGAGGCCGTCGACCATCGAGGCTATCTTGGGCGAGAAGATGCGTGCGATATCCTCGACCGTGTAGTCGGTATCCTCTACCACGTCGTGGAGGAGTGCTGCGACCACCGATTTCTTGCCAAGTCCAATCTCGCGAACGGCAATGAGTGCCACCTCGATGGGGTGGACTATGTATGGCTCGCCCGAGCGGCGACGCACACCCTTATGGGCCTCCTTGGCCAGGAAGTAGGCACGCTTAATGAACTGCCAGTCATCCTCCTTGCGGCATATCTTAGCCTTGCGACAGGCTGCGACAAGCTCTTGCCACTTCTCCTCTATCAGTATCTCATCTTGCGGCGTGTACTCCATAACTCGTTGATTTATATGCCAAAGCACGACTACCGTCGTGGGTAGTCGTGTTTGGTTAATAGTTATTCGTTAATCTTTGTTTACTTCTCGCGGGCCTCACGCATAGCCTCACGCACGCGGAGCTCGATCTCCTCCATAAGTGCTGCGTCGGCCTTGAGAGCCTCCTTCACAGAGTCGCGACCCTGACCAATTTTACGGTCGCCATACGAGAACCACGATCCCGACTTGCGGATGATCTCGTATTCAACGCCGAGGTCGATAATCTCGCCGAGCTTTGAGATACCCTCGCCGAACATAATGTCGAACTCGGCCTTCTTGAATGGAGGTGCCACCTTATTCTTAACGACCTTAACCTTGGTGCGTGTACCGAGCTGCTCCTCGCCATCCTTAATCACCGATGTGCGGCGGATATCGATACGGACGCTGGCGTAGAACTTGAGGGCGTTACCACCAGTTGTGGTCTCTGGATTACCATATACCACGCCAATCTTGTCACGAAGCTGGTTGATGAAGATACATACAGTCTTGGTCTTTGAGATTGAGGCTGTTAGCTTACGCAATGCCTGTGACATAAGACGTGCCTGAAGACCCATCTTCGAGTCGCCCATCTCGCCCTCAATCTCGGCCTTTGGCGTGAGGGCCGCAACAGAGTCGATGACTATGATGTCGATAGCACTCGAGCGAATCAGAGAGTCGGCAATCTCGAGTGCCTGCTCGCCGTTGTCGGGCTGTGACACTAGGAGGTTGTCAACATCCACGCCAAGCTTCTGTGCGTAGTAGCTATCGAAGGCGTGCTCAGCGTCGATGAATGCTGCGATACCGCCAGCCTTCTGAGCCTCGGCGATGGCGTGGATAGCAAGTGTGGTCTTACCTGATGACTCAGGGCCGTAGATCTCGATAACACGACCCTTAGGGTAGCCACCTACGCCCAATGCGATGTCGAGAGTGATTGAGCCTGTGGGGATTACGGGAACGTCGGTAACCGACTCGCTCGACATACGCATAATCGAACCCTTGCCGAAGTCCTTCTCAATCTTGTCCATAACAGCCGAAAGCACCTTGAGCTTGTCGGCGTTTACCTGTGTTTTCTCTGCCATAGTATATTACGTTTTTTTGTTTATTCCTTGTCTAAAAGCTTGATAATCTGACCGTACGAGTCCTTGGTGTCGACCTTTGCGATGATGTGTGTTACGCGTGCCTCTGCATCTAAGAGAAGTGTTGTGCGTACGATGCCCATATACTCTCTGCCGCACATCTTCTTCTGTTGCCATACGCCCACAGCCTCCGAGAGCGAGTGGTCAGCATCTGATAGAAGAGTGAAGTTAAGCTCGTGCTTCGAGCAGAAGTTCTGATGCGACTTCACTGAGTCGGGGCTCACGCCAACAATCTTATAGCCTCGCTTGAGGAGCTCCTCCTTGCCATCACGCAAGCTCTTGGCCTCGAGTGTGCATCCCGAGGTGTTGTCCTTGGGGTAGAAGTAGAGGATTGTGGGTGTTCCTTTGAGGTCACTGAGTGTGAATGGTGTGCCCTCTGATGTTGTACTCTGGAAGTCAGGTAGCTGGTCGCCAATATTTATCTTAATCATAATTGCTCAATATTTTATTATTATGTCTCAAAGTTACGATTTTTTTTGTAAAACGAGCAACCATTCTCTTACTTTTTGCTTATGGTGGTATAAGCCAATGTTATGCCGAACGAGCCACCTTGACCTGAGCCTTGAAGTCGGCCTCGGAAGTCTTTAGCTTTGAGCGACATATAGGACAGCGGATGGCACACTCGGTGTCGATATGCATCAGCGTGTTGATGTCGTCGTGACGCATTGTGCGACTATTGGTGTAGAACTCAAACTGAGTGTGGTTACCGCAGTGGCGACAGTCGATGGTGTAGTTAAGGCTCATAGTTGTAGTTTTTAGTCGTTAGTTTATCTTTCTGGGTGCAAAGTAACGACTCTTTTTTGACAGGTTGTGTCAAAATAAAAATAGTGGTTGGAAATTGGTTGGAAATGCGTTTTTTTTGAGAGCTTGAGCGTTGTGATGGTGGGTAGGAATCTTTCGTAAAAGAATAAATATCCTCGTGCTCGCGTGTTACTACGCGTGCAACGAGGATATAGTTTTGTAAACTATGTGCGTTAGTTGCCTATTGGGTTGTGTGCGACTTAGAGGAGTTTCTCGAGCTCCTTGATCTTATCGCGATGGCGTGCTGCAGCGAGGTAGTCGAGCGACTTAGCTGCACGCAGCATCTCCTCTTTAGTCTTTGCTATCAGCTCCTTAATGCTCTCTGTGGTGGTATACTCTGCGGTGTTCTCAGCAGCAATGGCTGGTGCATAGTGGTCCTCGACAATAGGGTATGCTGTCATATTTGCTGGCTTCTCAGCAGCGATATCGTTCAGCAGAGGGCTCTGTCCCGCACCTCCAGTCTTCTGTGCCTTGCGTGGGAACTTATGGTGCTCCAGGTTGTGGAGTATCTGCTTCTCACGTCTGCGGTTTGTCTCGAAGATTGTCTTGTGCATCGAGCGACTTACGGTGTCGGCATACATTATGACGTGGCCATTGGGGTGGCGTGCTGCACGTCCTGCCATCTGCGTCATCGAGCGTACGTTACGCAAGAATCCCTCCTTGTCGGCATCGAAGATTGCCACAAGAGAGACGTCGGGAAGGTCGAGTCCCTCACGCAGGAGGTTGACGCCCACAATAACGTCTATTTGGTCATCACGCAGATTGTCAAGCACTTGAACGCGTGATACTGTGTCTACACCGCAGTGTATATAGCTATTTCTTAGACCTATGCGGTCGAAGTATCCCGATAGCTCCTCGGCCATACGCTTGGTGAGCGTTGTGACCAATATCTTGTTGCCCTTGCGAATCTCGATGTTTATCTCCTCGAGAAGGTCATCAATCTGATTATCCTTCTTTCTTACGCAGATGTATGGGTCGATGAGGCCTGTAGGACGCACTAGTTGCTCGATGATTGCTCCCTTGCTTGATGCAATCTCATAGTCGGCAGGTGTGGCACTCACAAATATCTTTGTGGGCGTGAGCGTCTCCCATTCGTGGAACTTGAGTGGTCTGTTATCCTTGGCTGCGGGAAGACGATAGCCGTAGTCCACGAGGTTCTCCTTGCGGGCACGGTCGCCACCAAACATACCGTGTAGCTGTGGTATGGTGACGTGGCTTTCGTCGATGAAGGTGATGAAGTCCTCGGGGAAGTAGTCGAGTAGACAGAAGGGGCGTGAGCCCGCAGGACGACCGTCGAAATATCGAGAGTAGTTCTCGATTCCCGAGCAGTAGCCTAGCTCCTTAATCATCTCGAGATCGTACTCCACACGCTGCTTGATGCGTTGTGCCTCCTCCTCCATTCCCTCGCCCTCGAAGAATCGTATCTGCTTACCGAGGTCGACGTATATCTCTGATACAGCTCTATTTATGCGTTCTTGTGTTGTCACAAATAGGTTTGTGGGGTAGAGCCTGATGCTCTCCATCGAGCCGAGTCGCTTGCCTGTTGTGGGATCTATGCGGTGTATCGACTCGACCTCTCTGTCGAAGAATGTGATGCGGAAACATTGGTCGCCAAACTCTCCAAAGGCTGCCATAATATCTATGGTCTCGCCACGCACGCGGAATGTTGCGGGCGTAAGCTCCAGCTCTGTGCGGGTGTATAGTGCCTCGACGAGTTTGCGGAGGAGCACCTGGCGGTCATATTCATCACCCACCTTTATCTCTACAGCTGTTGCGTGGAAGTCCTCGGGGTTACCGCAGCCATATATGCACGATACGCTGGCCACGACAATCACATCTCTACGTCCCGAGAGTAGCGACGATACGGTCTTTAGTCGCAGCTTTTCGATGTCGTCGTTTATCGAGAGCTCCTTTTCGATGTATGTGCGTGTCGAGGGTATGTAGGCCTCTGGCTGGTAGTAGTCGTAGTAAGACACGAAGAACTCCACGGCATTCTCTGGGAAGAAGTTTTTAAACTCGCCGTAGAGCTGTGCTGCAAGGGTCTTGTTGTGGCTTAGGATGAGCGTCGGACGGTTGGTCTGGGCAATGACGTTGGCCATAGTGAACGTCTTACCTGAGCCCGTCACACCAAGCAGCGTAGAGCACTCCTCGCCAGCGTTTATAGCACTGACAAGTTGCTCAATTGCCTGCGGCTGGTCGCCAGCAGGTTTATAGTCTGCCACAAGTTTAAACTCCATCCTCTTGCTATGCCTTAGGGTGTTATGCCCTTGATAATAAGTCTGTTATTTGTTGATAGTCATAATTAAGGGGTTGTCAGCATCTTGTGTCGACAACCCCTTGTAGTCTCGTTACTTCTCGATGTTCTTGAAGTAGCGGTAGGTTGCAACCTTGAGCTCCTCGGCTGCAGGGTCGTCGCATACGATGATACCCGCAGGGTGTGTCTGGAGTGCTGAGAGTGTCCACTGGTGGTTGTAGCTACCCTCAATGGCGTGACGTAGAGCACGAGCCTTCTTAGGTCCTGTTGCCAAGATCATCACCTTGCGTGCCGAGAGGATTGTTGCCACACCTACGGTGAGGGCCTGTGTAGGCACCTTCGAGATGTCGCCACCGAAGAATCGAGAGTTAACAGCGATGGTGTCGGGCGTGAGGGTTTTGATGCGTGTGCGTGACTGAAGTGATGAGAATGGCTCGTTGAAGGCAATGTGTCCATCCTCGCCTACGCCACCCATAAAGAGGTCGATGCCTCCAGCTTCGACGATAGCTGCCTCGTATGCCTCGCACTCTGCTGCGAGATCCTCGGCATTACCATTGAGGATGTGTACGTTCTTGGGGTCTATGTCGATGTGCGAGAAGAAGTTGGTCCACATAAACGAGTGGTAGCTCTCTGGGTGCGACTCCTCCAGGCCAACATACTCGTCCATATTGAAGGTAACGACATTCTTGAATGACACCTCGCCCGCCTTGTGTAGACGGATAAGCTCCTTGTAGGTCTCAAGAGGTGTTGAGCCTGTAGGCAAGCCAAGAACAAATGGGGCATCGCTCTTTGCTGCCTTAGCCTTGATCTCGTTTACAATGTACTGAGCTGCCCACTGTGCTACCTCAGCTGATCTATCTTTGATGATAACTCTCATATATCAATTGTTGTGTTAAATTTTCTTTGGTTTGTACGGACCCGGGAAGTACATCCACATTTGGAGATGCAATCACCTTACCGTAAGTTAAAACATCTTTACAAATACCTCAATTGCCTGATACTCAGCCATACCGAGCTTGTCGTAGAGCTTAGCAGTATTCTGCGTACGCTCCTCGGCACGCTGCCAGAACTCGCGGGTGTCGCTACCTGGGAATGGTACGATATCCTTCTGCGAGAGGTGGCGGTAGATGGCGTGACGCTTCTTAAGCATCTCATCGGGTGAGAGAGGCACTGCCATATCCACCAAACCGAGGTTCCACTCCATCCACGCTCCGCGGTAGAGCCATAGGTGGCACTCCTCACGCCAGTCGTCATCCTTTGTGCGATCGAGGGCCTCGAGCAGTGCCTCGATGCAGATGCGGTGTGTGCCGTGAGGGTCTGCAAGGTCGCCCGCAGCATATATCTGGTGGGGACGTATCTCGCGTAATAGGTTGATAATGATCTCGATATCCTTGTCTGTGATTCGTCCCTTCTCGATGCCTCCAGTCTCGTAGAATGGCATATTTAGGAAGTGGGCGTTGGTGTCGGGATTAAGGCCGAAGGAGCGTACCGCAGCACGTGCCTCCGCACGACGTATAGCACCCTTGATGTCGAGTAGGCGTCGTGGCTCTGGCTCGTCTCGCTTCTTAGTGGCGATAAGTTCACGCACCTCGTCGTAGTCGTTGCCCAGACCGAGCTCGCGTGCTGTGTCGACATTCTGAATCACCACGTCGTCGTGTACGGCAACATTGCCCGATGTCTGGTATGCTACGTGAACATCGTGACCCTGCTCCACAAGGCGGATGAAGGTACCACCCATTGATATCACGTCATCGTCGGGGTGTGGCGAGAAGATGAGGGCACGCTTAGGGTATGGCAACGATGGTGCAGGACGTGTCGAGTCATCGGCATTAGGCTTACCACCTGGCCAGCCAGTGATGGTGTGCTGCAAGTCGTTGAATACGGTGATGTTGATGTTGTTATATGTGCCGCACTTCTCGAGCAATTCGCCGAGCGAGTTTTCTATGTAGTCCTTGTATGTGAGCTTGAGGATAGGCTTGCCTACCTTGCCGCAGAGCCATACCACAGCCTTACGCACGAACTTTGGTGTCCAGTTGCAAGGGCCTACGAGCCAAGGTGTCTGCTCGCGAGTGAGGTTTTCTGCTGCGTTCTCGTCGATGACCATCTCGATTGCTGGGTGCTCCTGAAGGTGGCTGGCAGGTACGAGGTCTGATATCTCACCCTCTACAACACGCTGAACCACAGGTGCTTTCTCCTCGCCCCACGCCATCACGATGATGCGGTCAGCACGCATAATTGTGCCAAGACCCATTGTGATTGCCATCTTTGGTGTGTTCTCAAAGCTGTGGAACTGCTGTGACTGCACCTTGCGTGAATTGTGCGAGAGCTCCACGAGGCGTGTCTGCGACTTAGCGTATGAGCCCTGCTCGTTGAAGCCGAGCTGACCCTCCTCGCCCATACCGATGATCATAAGGTCGATTTTGCGTATCGCCTTCTCGTATGCGGCACAGTACTCCGATACCTCGCTCTGTGGTGTTGTGCCATCAGGGGTGTGGATGTTCTCGGGGAGTATGTCGATAAACTTCAGGAACTCGTCGTGGATGCGATAGTTTCGGCTCTGGCGGTCGTCGCGAGAGATAGGGTAGAACTCGTCGAGCGAGTATACGGCCACATTCTTGAACGATACCTCACCATCCTGGTAACGCTTCACGAGCTCACGGTAGAGACCCAATGGCGTACGTCCTGTGGTTAGACCGAGGACGAATGGAGGCAGCTCCTCGTAGATGTCGCGTGCCGAGGCGTTGTTCTGGTGGTTGCGTATCAGGCGGCAGATGATATCAGCGACATACTGCACGCCGCTATACTCGTTCTCGAATACTCGCGTCGGGATTCGCTCATAGCGATGCACAATGTCCTTTGGTGCCGACTCCTTGTCGAGGCCACCGTGTTTGGGAAGTTGGTACTTAGCGTTCATTGTATGTTAGTTTTTTCTCAATAATTCTTATATAGAGGTACACTTTGAATTCCAAAGTTATAAATTTTTTGCCAAATATGCGAATAATTGAGCGAAAAAATAGAAAACATTGCAGAATGCAAGATGAGATAGGTGGGATTTGGGAGTAATAGGTGAGTTTAAATGGGTCAAGATGAGGTAAATGGGGTGTAATGCTTTGTGGGCTAATGGTGAGTGGATTATATATCTTAACTTATTAAAACTCATTGCCACTAACCGAAGCTCATCCCCTATAGTAAAAAAAAGACCCACCCCTTGCGGGATAGGTCTATTCATTTCTATGCGATAGATTAGAAAATCTGCTTGCGGATGATTGTCTGCTCACGGTCGGGACCTACAGATACTACGGCTACCTCTACACCTGTAAGCTCCTCAAGCTTAGCGATATATGCCTTAGCATTTGCTGGAAGCTCGTCGTACGACTTGATGCCAGTGATATCCTCCTGCCAGCCATCGAGCTCGATGTACTGAGCCTCCACACGCTCAAGCTGAGCGATGGTCGATGGTACATAGTCGATATCCTTGCCGTCGAGCTTGTAGCCTGTGCAGATGCGAATCTTGTCGAGGCCTGACAATACGTCGAACAACATCAATGAGAGGTAGTTAAGACCGCTGATGCGACGAACGTGGTTGAGTACCACGGTGTCGAGCCAACCCACACGACGAGGACGACCTGTTACTGTGCCATACTCGTGGCCACGCTCGCGGATGTAGTCAGCACGCTCGTCGAAGAGCTCTGATGGGAATGGACCCTCACCAACACGTGTTGTATAGGCCTTAGCAACACCCATAACGTTGTCAACATAGCGTGGAGCGAGACCTGTGTTTACTGGTACGCTTGCAGCCGTTGGGCTTGATGATGTCACGAATGGGTATGTGCCGTGGTCGATGCAGAGCATAACACCCTGAGCACCCTCGAACAATACCTTCTTACCCTCCTCCACAAGGCGGTTGAGGAGTACCGATGTGTCGCAGATCATTGGACGGAGACGCTCGCCAAGCTCGAGATACTGGTTGTAGATGGTCTCGAAGTCGCAAGGTTCCATACCGAGTGCCTTAAGCTCGATGTTCTTCTGTGCTAAAGCATCCTGGAGACGCTCAGCGAAGTACTCCTTGTCGAGGAGGTCGCCAATGCGGATGCCTACACGGCTATACTTGTCGGTATAAGCTGGGCCGATACCCTTCTTAGTTGTGCCAATCTGGCGGCCACCCTTGAGTGCCTCGTAAGCACCGTCGAGCATTGAGTGGTAGGGCATCACGCAGGCTGCACGGTCCGAGATGAAGAGTTTGTAGTCGGTGATACCTGCAGAGTGCAGACGCTCCAACTCCTCGAACAACGAGACAGGGTTGATGACCATACCGTTGGCCATAATGTTTATGATATGGGGGTTGAAAACACCCGATGGAATTGACTGAAGGGCAAACTTCTTACCGTCGAAGACGATTGTGTGACCAGCATTGTTACCACCCTGGTGGCGTACTACGACGTCGGCATCACCAGCGTAGAAATCGGTGATTTTACCCTTACCTTCGTCGCCCCACTGGGCACCAACAACTACCAATGTGTTACTCATAATATCTCTCGTTTATAAGTCGTGTTTTGCTCACGACGCAATTTTACGGCTACAAAGATAGCAAATAAAGTATAATAATAGGTAAAAACTTCGCTTAATTTTTCAACAGATTATGAAACTTTGTCAATCTTTTGGCCTTTTGGTGCTCTGTTGACCACGTGTTCGAGCAAAACAACCATTATTACACCCATCGCAAAGCCGTTGCAGACAAGAGGCTCTATGATCTGTGGAGCGATACCGCGAGGCATCAGCTGGAAGAGCATAGCTGCCATAAGTGGAAGACCCACGGTGAGGCCGTCGCTGAAGCTCTGCACCGAGCGTGTCGAGTGTAGCATCTCGAGCGAGGCGGCAAGCTGCGTACCCATCAAAAAGAGGAGGATGACGCCAATAACGGGGTTGGGTATCGACGAGAGTATCCAGATGAGTCTATCCGAGAGGGCACACACTACCAACATCAGTGTTGCGGGGATAAGGGCATAGCGTGAGGCACAGCGTGTCGAGGCGATAACGCCAGGACTCATCGAGTAGTTCACCGGGCCAAGCACGCCGAGGGCTCCCGCAGCGATGTTGAATAGGCCTGTGAGGCGTACGCCACGACGCATACGACGCTCCATATCTTGTATCTGGAGCATCGCACCGAGCGACTCAATAGAGCTTATATCGTTGATAAAGAGGGCGACATAGCAGATCAAGAATGCCACAACGACGCCAATGTCAAAGGTAAACCCAGAGATGAACAATCCCTCGAGCGTAACGCTACCATGCGTAAACTCGGCCACGGGGAAGAGAGCATAATATATCACGCTACCAGCCACCAGAGCGATAGGTATCACGAGGCTCTTGGCCACGCCCTGCATCTTGCGGTTGAGGACCACCATCACGGGTGTTGCCACCACTGCAAAGAGGAGGCCGAAGAGGTTTTGTCCCTGGGTAGCTCCAGCGGGGAAGACGAGGTTCTTGATTACCGACGATAGGGTGAAGGCGATGAGCATCAAGATGACGATGATGATGCGTGGGGTGAAGAGTCGCTGCACATAACGCATCAAGCCGCCAAAGGTAAGGAGTGTGATGAGCACACCACCGATGGCTATCGACGAGTATATTGCCTCCGGTTGTGCATTGCTGCCGAGGGCCGAGAGTACGCCCACAAGGAGCACCGATGCTGGGCCTGTGACAATGGGCATACGGTGTCCCCACATCACCTGCACAAAGCCTGCGATGCCCATCAGGGCAAAGAGCTTCTTGGCAAAGAAGAGTCGCTCCTCGGGTGATCCCTGAGCCACAAAGACGCTCGTCACGACCACTGCAACAGCCAATATAAACCACTGTAGGGCGTAGAGCAATAGTTGCGATACGGGTAGTCGGTCATCGACATTGTATTTAAGTTCCATACTCTTATTCAGTTTCGGTTAATTAATTTGTAAGATATTTTATTTATTATGTATTACTAATTTTTAAATCCTAATTACTCATTACTAATTGCTTAGTAAGTCGTCTTGTCCGTCTTCTCCTCCCACTGCCTAAAGGCCTCGAGGGCCTCCTGACGCATAAAGTGCTCGCAGTGTATCGAGCGGCGGTCGTAGTCGAGGCGTAGCTGGTCGTAGATGAATGAGTCATCGAAGTCGATAGCTGCGGCGTCGAGCTTGGTGTTGGCGTAGCATATTCGCCCCACACCCGCCCAGTAGAGGGCACTAAGACACATTGGGCAGGGCTCGCACGAGCTGTACACTGTGCATCCTTCAAGGTTGAAGGTCTCGAGTTCGCGGCAGGCGTTGCGTATTGCCTCTACCTCGGCGTGTGCTGTGGGGTCGTTGTTGGGGACCACGCGGTTGGCACCCTCGGCAACCACCTTACCATCCTTAACAATCACAGCACCGAAGGGCCCTCCCCCTTGCTCGATGTTGCGTATCGAGAGCTCTATGGCTCTCTCCATAAATGCCCTATCTTCGGGGCTTACGACCCCCTTCTCTGGGAGTCCGTGCTGATAGTCAACTACGTTACTCATCACGCCTAAGATTTGCAAAGATACTCAATTTCGCAGTTGTTGCCCTAAGTTGGGTGTGAAATTCAACAAACTGCCAATCTTTCTCGATGCAAACAGCGTGCCTCGCTTGCTCTGCTACTTGCGACGAACGGCGAAGAGGATGGCTGTGCCAACGATTGCGGCGAGGACAGCAGCGATGATGGATATTAAGCCAATAGAGATAGACGAGTTAATCTCTGCATCGCCCACACGTTCGAGTGTTACTGCCACCTCGTCGTGGATGTAGAACATCGAGTCGGGATAGCCGTATTGAGTAATGTAGACTGGTGGAATGTCGCCCTTAGGGGCGATGGCCAAGAAGTAGCGACGAAACTTAGTGTTGTACATATAGCGTATAATGTACTCCGAGGCCTTCACGTCGCTTGCCTTTGCAGGTGCTTCGATGCCCGTCGAACTGTCGTAGGTGCGTATCTTGTTGGCTGTGATTACGGCGAAGTCTCTACCTCCCTTCTCTGCGTGCCACTCGCCCAATATCCAGCTAAACTCCTCAGGAATAGCACCTGTCGAGGAGTCGTAGAGGATGGTCATAAGCTCCTGGTCGGTCAAGAAAGAGCTCCATATAGCCTTGTGTATTGCCAGACTTTGCTCATACTCGATGTCGGCATTAGAGATAGGACTTGGTGCTGGTATTGGTTCTGGTGTTGGTGTTGTAGAGGGGGTATAATGGGTGCGTGTGTATGGGCCTATCTGGTTGTTGTAGAGGTCTATGGTGTAGACCCCCTGCCAGTCGTCCCACGATGCTTTGATGGTGATGTCGTTGCCACCCGATAGTCGCCACTTGGCAGCGTGGTTCTTGCCGTTGTAGTCCTTGTACATACAGTTTCCATTGGCGTCGAGCGTGAGGATGTTGTCGTTGTAGTACCACGATCCAGCGAGCCATTTTGCTGTGATGTTGAGGTTTACGCTTGGTGTGGGGTGTGTGCTTGTCTGAGATTTGGATACATAGCCGTAGTTGCCGTTGTAGAGCACATAGTACCAGCCGTGGTCCTCATCTATCAGCTCGGCATAGTCGAAGCCATTGGGGATGATGGTTACCACGCGAGACTTTGTCGATGCCCTCTCTCGTAGGTTGATGAATCCGTCGTAGCCATTGCCATATATGTGTACATTGTCGAACGAAGCCCACGAAGGGGTTGTTATGCTCGCTGCAACGAGAAGCATCGCCGAGAGAAGGGGTGTTAGTAGGTGTTTCATATTGTTGTTACACTATATTTGCGTTGCTGGCCCTAATTTTTTCTATAGGCAAAATTAGCATACAAATATATAAATAATAATCTCTCCGCACGCGACTAAATGGCCCAAATATTTGTTTTGTTGGTGAAAAATGCGTAGCTTTGTTCTACGATTCAACTAAAAACGTAATAAATAATGAAGAGACTATTTTTCTTTGCAACAGCATTGTTGCTTTTCGCGTCGTGTGGACAGAGTGGCTCGACAGCAAATAAGGAGAGTCAGGAGGTTGCTACAATCCCCGTTGAGGAGATCATCCCTGAGCCTACTGTGCCTATGGTCTACTCGAATGCCTATGATGGCTTTGCAAACATCCGTTATGAGCCATCGTCAAATAGTGAGGTTGTTGGCCAGCTCCGCAATGGTCCTCGTGGTGCAGAGTACCTCGGTGTTGAGGGTAAGTGGACAAAGGTTAACTTTGAGGGTTGCGATGGTTATGTCCTCAACTCATTGGTGCAGTCGACACCAACCAAGCCTGTAAACGTTGACCCAGGCTTTATTGCCGGTGCTTGGCGTATCGAGACAGGTATGGGTCCTTGCGACTACATCGTCTTTACTGATGGTAGCTACGCATACTACCACGATAGCTTCTGCGAGGGTGCTATCTCAGAAGCCGGTAAGTGGCACCTTGAGGAGAATAGTATTATCTTTACTAAGGTCTATAGTTTTGTAAACGAGGAGGTTGACCGTTCTATTACACGATTTACAATCAATACTGATAAGCATCAGATTGAGTCTGTGGATGCTACCTATAAGCGTGCCTACTACGAACCTACGAAGTTGGAGGCATATCGTAAGCAGGTTAAGCCTTACGTTAACTTGTAGGCCGTCGAGATAGGTCACTATCGGCAGCACGCTGATATTCGCCCTTGTGAGTTTGGGGATGTACGACGAATAGCGTCGGACATCCTCTTTTTTTGTTCCATCTATTTTGCGATAGATAGGAAGTTTTCGGAATTTTTGTATCTTTGCAATATGGGTAAATCGAACGAGATAGAGCTAACGTATGGCCGTCCAATCTATTTGATGGCTAAGCCTGTAGGTGCTGCGTGCAACCTCAGGTGTAACTACTGTTACTATCTCGAGAAGCGGGGGTTGTATGATCGCTCTTCGCAGTTGATGAGCGACGAGACTCTTGAGCTCTTTGTCAAGGAGTATATCGAGTCGCAGACAACGCCCGAGGTGCTATTTATATGGCACGGTGGCGAGCCTCTGCTGCGTTCTATAGACTTCTATGAGCGTGCCCTCGAGTTGCAGCGTCGCTATGCCAATGGTAGTCGGGTTGATAACTGCATACAGACCAACGCTACGCTCATCACCGAGGAGTGGTGTCGATTCTTTCGTCGCAACAACTTCTTGGTGGGTGTATCGATCGATGGCCCTTGTGAGATGCACGACACGCTACGCCGAACAGCGGATGGCAATGGTAGCTTTAGCTCGGTTGTTCGAGGCCTGCGACTGCTCACGAAGTATGGGGTAGAGTGGAACGCTATGGCTACGGTAAATAGTGTAAATGTTGCTCATCCGTTGGAGTTCTACCGCTTCTTTCGCGATGAGTTGGAGTGCCGCTATCTGCAGTTTACCCCCGTGGTGGAACGCTGGTCAAAGGAGGGTGAAGTACCCCGTTTGCTGCACGCTGGGGAGAGTGGTGGTGAGCTCACCCCCTGGTCGGTGACTGCCGAGGAGTGGGGTAGATTCCTCTGCACGATATTCGACGAGTGGGTGCGTCACGACGTTGGGCGACTCTTCGTACAGCTCTTCGAGGCGACCATCGAGAACTGGATGGGTGTTCCTGTAGGACTCTGCACAATGTCGAAGTATTGTGGTCAGGGTGCTGCCATCGAGCATAATGGCGATGTCTACGCCTGTGACCACTTCGTCTTTCCGGGGTATCGACTTGGTAATATCCACGACAGTTCGCTCCTGAGTATGGTGTGTGGCACGCGGCAGCGAGAGTTTGGCGAGGCGAAGTATCGTTCGTTGCCCAAGCAGTGTCTGGAGTGTCGGTATGAGTTTGCCTGCCACGGCGAGTGTCCACGCAACAGGTTTCTTTGTACGGACGAGGGTGAGCCAGGACTCAACTACCTATGTAAGGGCTACTATGCCCTCTTCTCGCACGCCCATAGTGCTATGGATTATATCTGTTCGCAGCTTGAGAAAGGCTTGTCGCCAGCAAGTGTGATAAGCTGGATAGCAAAAAGATAAGGAGGTTTAAGGATGAAGATAAAGAGATTTTGTGCTTCGCTGTTGTGTGGTGGACTGATAATCCCCTACGCCTTGGCTGATGGGGGTGAGTCGAGGCCCAACATCATCGTTATTATGTGCGATGACTTGGGCTATAACGATGTCGGCTGCTATGGTCAGAGGCTTATCGAGACACCAAATATCGATAGGATGGCTCGCGAGGGTATGCGTTTCACGCAGGCCTATGCGGGTAGTCCCGTGAGTGCTCCGTCGCGTGCCTCATTTATGACGGGACAGCACTCAGGACATACCGAGGTGAGGGGTAACAAGGAGTATTGGCGTGATGTGGCTATGGTGCGTTATGGCGAGAATGCTGACTACTCACGCGTAGGTCAGCACCCCTACTCTGCCGACCACGTTATACTCCCCGAGATTATGAGGGATAACGGCTACGCTACGGCTATGTTTGGCAAGTGGGCGGGTGGCTATGAGGGTTCGCACTCAACGCCCGAGAGGCGAGGCATCGAGGAGTTCTATGGCTATATCTGTCAATATCAGGCCCACCTCTACTATCCCAACTTCCTTAACCAGTTTAGTACTATCGCGGGCGACACCATACTCCGAAGGGTTGTCCTTACTGAGAACATCCTCCACGCACAGAGTGGCGAGGACTACTTCCGTCGCACACAGTACTCGGCCGATATGATCCATCGCAAGGCTATGGAGTGGCTGCGAGGTCAGGATAGCGGTCGACCATTCTTCGGCATCTTTACCTATACTCTGCCTCACGCCGAGTTGGTGCAGCCTGAGGACTCGTTG
>JAFYSI010000092.1 GCA_017559425.1 Alistipes sp. | reverse complement strand
TTCTCTGACGAGAAGATTACTATCGACGAGGAGGAGCAGCAGGGTGTTGAGGAGTTCGATGAGAGCATCTTGCATATGCGTCAATTGCTTAAGACTAAGCTCGCTGATCAGGATTTGAGCGTACGTGCTCTTAACTGCTTGAAGGCAGCTGATGTCGATACTGTTGGCGACCTTGTGAAGCTCCACCGCAACGAGTTGTTGAAGTTCCGCAACTTCGGTAAGAAGTCGCTTACTGAGCTCGACGAGTTGTTGGCCTCTTTGAACCTCAAATTCGGTATGGACGTATCTATCTACAAACTTGATAAAGATTAATTATGAGACACAATAAGAATTTTAATCACCTTGGCAGACAGGCGGGCCACCGTAAGGCTATGCTTTCGAATATGGCTGTTTCGCTCATCTTGCACAAGCGTATTCAGACTACCATTGCAAAGGCTAAGGCTGTTCAGAAGTTCATCGAGCCTCTTGTAACAAAGTCTAAGGAGGATTCTACTCACTCACGTCGTGTAGTATTCTCATACCTCAAGCAGAAGGAGGCAGTTACTGAGTTGTTCCGCACTATCGCTCCTAAGATTATGGAGCGTCCAGGTGGTTACACTCGTATCCTTAAGACAGGTTTCCGTCTTGGTGACGGTGCTGATATGTGTATCATCGAGTTCGTTGACTTCAACGAGACTTACACATTCGGTCGTGAGGCAGCAGCTCCAGCAGCTGAGGCTAAGCCAAAGACACGTCGTTCACGTGCTAAGAAGACCGACGCTGTTGAGGATGCAACTGTAGTAGCTGAGAAGAAGACAAAGCAGGCTGCTCCAAAGGCTGCTGCTAAGGCTTCTGCTGCTAAGGGTGCTAAGAAGACTAACGTTGGCAAGAAGATGTAATTTTTCTTGTGATAGTGACGCGTTAGCGGCACATTTCAAAAAGTAAGAGACCTCGGGCTGTACTTTGTGTACTATCCCGAGGCCTCTTCTTTTGTTATGTGCCACTACCACAACGCTCTAACAAAAAAATCTTTCTTGTGATAAGTTGGAATCTGAGGCACTAAACTCAACTCCTTGAATGGGACGTACGATAAGTACTACCCTTTGACGGCATTTTGACTGAGTGTAGCCCTCGGCACCCTTCTGACAAGAAAAATGTGGCTTGGTGCGTCCTGATGAAGTGTTTAGAGAATTTAGGGAGCTTAGGGAACATAGTGATACGTTTATCCTTAAACTCCTTGAACTCCTTAATCCCCTAACCTTCTCAGCTTCCATAACCTATTCTAACTCATATTCCCCATCTATCCTCTTCGTGGTTTTTGCCATTGCCGAAAAATTACTACCTTTGTGCTGAGAATTAAATCAAAACTACATAATATGAGAAATCTACTCTTTGGCCTTGTGGCCATCTTGGCTCTCTGGCTATCTTCGTGCGAGCCTATTAGCACCACGCCCGATACACCAGCGGCTGAGACAAAGTTGGAGCTTACATCCAGCCAGACGCTGCGTGTGACGCGTGATGGTGGCGAGTTTGAGATTACCTACTCGCTCACAAACCCAGTTGAGGGCACAGCGTTGAGGGCAACTATCGTAAACTCGGCAATGATCACTGCTGTCGACACATCGGCAGATGGCGTTGTGGCAATCACAATCTCGGAGAATCCTACAGATGCTGTGCGTGAGGGTGCTGTGATTGTAAGCTATGGTTCACTCTCTTTCAACGTCGTAGTCCTCCAGGATTATACCATCGTTGAGAAGCCTGCGGAGCGTGTCGATATCGTTGCAAATCAGCTTATTGGCAACTACTATGGCGAGAATCTTGAGCCTGGCGTGGGTCACTACTGGATAATCCTTACGAAGGATGGCTTTGTTGATGGTGCTGCTGTTGCTGGTGGCGAGTACTTCCGTCTCGACCTTATTGCCCCTGTAGCTACCGATATGGATAATGTCAAGATTCCTGATGGTGAGTACCGTCTCGACCTCACAATGAGGTTTGACGAGTATACAATCGTCGATATCGGTAACACCGACTACTCGTGGGTTGATGAGGATATGGAGGGTTGGGCAATGCCACTTGAGGATGCGAAGCTCACCGTTTCTGGCAACCGCTTCTATCTCGAGGCCTTTGTCAATAACACCGACTACCACGTAACCTTCGAGGGTGACTACTCGCTCTCGTCATACATCATCACTGACTATGTGTCGAGCCTTCAGGAGGATACCGTCATCAATGTGTCTAACTGCTATGCTGCAGTTAACAACTATGGCGACTACTGGGATTGTGGCTGTAACAACTGGTGCATCGAATTCCTCTGCAACGACGGTATGACGCAGGGTACATACGTCGTTATCGACTTCCTCTCTAACTCTTCGACAGATTTCACTGGTCGCTACATCGATTCTGGCTTCACTGCTGAGGATGAGACTAAGCCCGACTTCCGTGCTGGCACCTTTGTTCCTGGCTTCCGCGTGTCGAGCGACTCTGACCTCCTTCTCGGCTCACTCTTTATGGTCTATAAGGATGGTCTCTGCGTCTCTCAGGCACCTCTCTATGAGGGTACTATCGATATCAAGAACAATGGCGATGGCACATATACCATCGTCATCGATGCTCTCGACGATGCACCTGAGCAGCATTGCATAACTCTTAGCTGGACAGGTTATTTTGCGAGATAAGTGGTCGATTGCGGCCCATAGCAAAAATCGCGACAATGCGACGTACGTCGATTTGCGTGATAAGGGGTCTACTTCGGCATCTCAATCAAAAGAGCGAATGGGAATACATCAAGAGTGTCCCATCCGCTCTTTCTCTTTATCGGCACCAAATTAGACCCTTTCTGACGCAAAATAGGGTGGTGGAGCTATTTTTAGTGTCGTCGCTCTGTCTCTTCCGTCTCTCTTGTCCCTTTTGTCCCGTCTACAGCCCCTTTTTTTATTTTATAAAAACCTCTAAATTTTTTGCGTAGTGACAAATTTGTTATATTTTTGTAGCTTGAATAGTGTGTTCGTATTCGGGACGTGTGCATTGTGGTGTAAGATGCACTGAGAGAGACAATTACATTTACAACTTTATAACTTAAACTAAAACTATGAAAAAATTCAATTGGTTGATGATGCTTATGACAGCTCTCACGTTGTCATTTGCAGCTTGTGAGACTCCTGCTCCAGAGCCTACTCCAGAGGAGCCAGAGGAGCCAAAGGGTCTTACATTCAATGTTGAGCTTGGTGAGATTACCTACTCATCTGTAGCTTACACTGTTACTCCATCAGACCTCGAGGCAGAGTACCTCTGCTTGCTCTATGATGCAGAGACTGTTGAGGAGTTCACACAGGACAAGTACCTCGTTGCTACTCTCTACCAGGAGCTCGAGGCTGAGGCACGCTCAATGGGTATGACTCTCGCTGAGTTCCTCCCAACTTACACTGACAAGGGTATCTTGGAGGATAAGTTTGTAGGTCTTGCTTCTGAGGCTGACTACTACCTCATCGTTTTTGGTGTTGATCCAGCTAATGGTTACGAGGCTTGCACAGAGGTTAACAAGACTAAGTTCACTACTGAGGCTTTCGAGAAGCTCGACGTAACTTTCGAGATCAAGACTACTGTTGACGGCAACTCTGCTGAGTATGTAGTAACACCATCTGATAACGAGACTATCTGGTACTTCTACACTATTCCTACAGGTACTTTCGACCTCTACCAGAGCCCAGATGCTTATGATATGAGCCTTGAGCAGTTCTACCTCTACTGCTTGCAGATGCAGATCGACGGCTTCCGTGGTGCTGGCTACGACGATAACACTATCCTCAACGCTCTCTTCCACAAGGGTCAGCTCACTCTCCAGGCTAAGGATCTTACAGCAAACACTGATTACACAAATATGGTTGCTGGTTTCGTTATCGACGATTCAGGTGTTATCACCCTCGCTACTGACGTAACTACTTCAATTTACACAACTGGCGATGCTAAGGCTGTTGAGCTCTCGTTCGAGATCTCTGTAACTGACGTTGAGACTAACCGTGCAGCTATCAAGATCACTCCATCTGACAACTCTAAGACATTCTGCTGGATGGTTATGGAGTGGGACGGTACATCTACAGCTGAGGAGGTTATGAACGAGATCGTTGTAATGTACGGTGCTTGGATGAACAGCGGTATGATGATCTACTCTGGCGTTCAGGACTACACTGGTGGCCCAGGTAGCTCATACAAGTATCGTCTCGACGCTCCAGATACTGACTACCTCGTTATCGCATTCGGTTACGCTGGTGGTATCACTACTGAGCCTAAGATGGTTACATTCCACACATTGCCAGCTCCAGGTGCTGAGGAGACAACTTTTGCTATGACTGCTACTAACATCTCTCCTTATGGTTTCACAGTAGGTATTACACCTTCTGAGGCTTCTACATACTACCTTTTCGATGTAATCGAGCCAGCAGATTGGAATGAGGCAGCTACTGTTGAGGCTGTCGAGGCAGGTATCGCTGAGATTCTCGAGGCGCAGCAGATGTACGATCCTAACGTAACACTCTCACAGGTATTGAGTATGTACTACTACCGTGGTGCTTACAACGTAACAGTCTCTGGAATGACTCCTAATACTACAGTTATGGGTTATATCTGTGCTATCGACCATAAGACTGGTGAGGTAGCTAAGATTCACGTCTTCAACCCACTTGCAACAACAACTGAGGTTGGTTCTATCACTCCAGGTGTCGAGCTCGTAGGTAACTACTCAGGTAAGGAGGAGAACGGTACTATCTTCGGTGATGCAGCATACACTGCCGAGAAGGCTATCACTGTTGTTAAGTACACTAACTTCGACGGTGCACGTTCACTCTTCGGCTCTATGATGAGTGACAACAATATGAACTTCTCTGATGCAGAGCTCTTCGGCCAGGCTAACTGGTCATCAGTATCTACAGCACAGCCATACTCATTCTACCTCGTAGATTGGGATTACGAGCAGACAGCTCTCGCTTACGCTGTTGACGCTGACGGTCGTGCAGGTGGTGTAGGTCGTCTTCTTACTTGTGCAACTGCTGAGAATAAGGAGGATATCGAGGAGCTTCGCACACTCGTTAACGAGCTTAACGCAGCTTCTAAGTCAAGCTTCTCACTCCCTGAGTCTGTAGTTATTGGCGAGGGTATCCAGTTTGTCGCTACCTCACTCGAGGTTGAGGTTCCAGTAGCTGAGGTTAAGGCTGAGGCTAAGGTTGCAGCTCCTGCAATCGAGGCTAACGAGGTGAAGGTTGGTGGTTATATCCGTCCTTTCTACCTCTAATTTTCCACGATAAGGTAGCATCTGCTGCCGCCATCAAAAACTAAATGCGAATGGGCAGTACGTCTAGTACAGCCCATCCGCATTTTTTTTGGAGTTTAGAGAATTTAAAGAAATTAGGGAGTGTTGGGGGATTTGATGTGCTATGTGGTTGGTCTCTTCCTTAGCAACCCTAACTTCCTAAATTCCCTATCTTCCCTAATCTCTTTAAACTACATCGCCCTATTCACACCCATTGTTCTCGCAAAATATCTCCTCAAAATTTGGCAGTACGCCTAAAAAAATATACTTTTGTATTGGAGAAGTGGTGCTTTGCCGCTGCCTCGCGTGCGTGCGAGATGCGTGCGTGTCGCACAACTGAAGCGTAAACAATTAATTTATAACCTAATACAACAACAAATCTATGAGAAAATTTACTTGGATGATGCTACTTATGGCAGCTCTCACGTTGTCATTTGCAGCTTGTACTGACGAGCCTACTCCAGAGCCAGGTCCAGGCAATGGTGGCGAGGAGCCAAAGGCTGAGCTTAAGTTCGAGGCGGCTGTCACCGAGACAACACGCACCTCGGCATTTATCACCGTAACACCTTCTGACCTCGAGGCTGACTACATCTCTGTAGTCTACCCAGCATCAACTGTTGAGCAGACTGCTACCGATGCAGAGCTCGTTGTCAAGATTTATGCTGAGTTCGCAGCATACGCTGAGTCTCAGAACAAGACATTCGTAGAGTATATGACTGAGGTTGTTAAGCGTGGTGCTCAGGAGAACCACGAGGTAAAGGGCCTTGCTCAGAACACAAACTACTACTTGCTCGTGTTCGGTGTTGACGCCGAGGCAGACTATGCAGCTACAACCGAGGTGACAGCTGTTAAGTTCAAGACTCAGGATGTTCAGCAGTCAGCTTGTACATTTACCCTTAAGTCTGAGGTGTACCTCACAACAGCTGCGATTACTGTCACTCCATCTGACAACAAGCAGGCTTGGCATCTTGTAAACGTCCCTGTTGAGGAGATGCAGACCTACACTAAGGAGGATGGCGAGTATGGCTGGTCACAGAAGGAGTACTTCTTGTACTACCTCAACACTGAGATCGAGACTCTCAAGGCTGAGGGCTTGTCAGACGCTGAGATCAATACTAAGCTCATTCACTCTGGCTACCGCACACTCAACGCTGCTGGCCTCCAGGCTAAGACTAAGTATGTTGCTCTCGTTGCAGGTGTTCAGTACGATGCTGAGGGTGTTGCTGTGACTACTGAGATCAAGGAGTTGCGTTACAACTCTGGCGAGGAGGCACAGAGCGACCTTACTTTTGATGTTCAGGTGACTAACATCGACCACTACTCTGCAGATATCAAGATTACTCCATCTGATCTCGATGCTGAGTACTACTACTACATTAGCTACATCGATAGCCCAAAGAAGGGTAAGAAGCCTATCGAGATTGCTGAGAGCACTGTTACTGAGTACATCTGGTATTGGCACAACTACACTGAGCTCAAGCACGTAGAGCCAGTTAAGGGTGTTACTGAGTTGAATGGCTACCAGCTCGATATCGCCGAGACTGAGTACTACATCGTGGTATTTAGCTTCGATCCTAACGAGAACTATGGTCAGCTTATCGACGAGGAGACTGGCGAGTACGACTCTAACCCAGGTGCTATCACATCGGCTCCTGTCTATGTATCGTTCAAGACTCCTGACCACGGCGATGCATACAACGCCAATTTCTCGTTCAACTTCACAGATGTAGGTCCTTATGACTTCACTTTCGAGGTTATCTCTGAGGATCCTTCAATCTACTACCAGCCAGGTATCGCTTACCCTAATGGTTTCAGCCCTGAGGCTGCTATGGCAGCTTCTGCTGAGACTCTCGCTATGGTAATGCAGATGTGTATGGAGGGTCAGAGTCCTTGCCTCACTCACCAGGAGGCTTTGGACAAGCTCAAGAAGCAGGGTTACCCATACCGCAACGGTAGTGCTAAGTTCGGTGTAAATAACCTTGAGCCTAACACAACATATATGGGCTACGTCTTGGCTATCGACGTTAAGACTGGTAAGTTTGCTAAGTGCTACTTCGACTTGAACGCAACAGTTACAACTACATCTGTTGGTAGTGTAAACCCATCTATCGAGGTTTTGGGTGTATACAATGGTAATGACGAGAATGGTACAATCTTCGGCGATGCAGGTATGACTGCTGGTAAACCTATCGTAGCTGTTACACACAAGAACATCGATGGTGCTTCAGCTCTCTACACTGCTATCTCTGCAGATGCTTACGACGATGTAAACGCACTCACTGACCGCTACATTATCTCAGAGTTCCGTGGCTACTGGAGCGAGGTTGCAAGCCTCTCAGTACCTTACGAGTTCTTCATCGCTGAGTGGGATATCGAGCAGACTGTAGTATCATACGCACAGGATGCTAACGGTGCTGAGGGTAAGGTTGCACGCCTCGGCATTAAGCCTTCAGAGACAAAAGATATTGATGAGCTCCGTGGCTTTGTAAGCGAGCGTAACGGTGCTATCCCAGCAGCAGTGCGTCAGTCAGTTGTTGTAGCTGAGACTTCTGCTCCTACTATGGAGTGCATCTGGAGCGAGGAGGTTGCTCCATTGCGTGGTGCTGAGGTTATCTACCACGAGGTAGAGGCTCTTGAGTTGCCAGCAAGCGACCTTGTCGTTGTTAAGGCTATCAAGTCATTCGCATTCTAATTGATTCGTATATAAGTAGATATTTAGGGCGTGTTCTTTGGGCACGCCCTAATTAATAAACTTCTTATTATGAAGACCATATTTGCAAAATTGTGGGTTGTTGTGGCGGCGATGTTTGTCGTTGTGGCGTGTATGCCCAGTGACGAGCCTGCACCCGTAAATCCTACCCCTGAGGCCGATTTCGAGGTCTCGATTGACGATATCACACGCTCTACAGTTACCCTTAGCGTTACGCCATCCAAGACTATTGGTAACTATCTCTGTGTTGTTGAGGAGCGTAGTGTTGTTGAGGAGTTTACGCAGGATAAATTCGTTATCGCTACTGTTTTTCAAGAACTTACCGACGAGGCTGCATCAAAGGGCCAGACCCTTGCCGAGTATATGCCTACTGTTGTAGACAATGGCAAGATTGAGGATGTGACCTTCTCAGGCTTGTCGCTCGACACGGAGTACTACATCTTGGTTTTTGGCGTGGATGAGAGCTATGGAGCGTGCACCGAGCTCACTAAGGTGGCCTTCAAGACTATGGCTATCGAGAAGAGCGACTGTACGTTCGATATTGCTACCGAGGTTGTCGATAACACGGTGACTATCAGTGTATCGCCATCAGACCAGAAGATCTATTGGTACCTCTGTACAATGCCTAAGTCGACCTACAACTACTACGTTACCGATGCCAATGGCTACCAGATGTCGGAGGGCTACTTTTATGAGTACTTCTTCCAGCAGGATATCAACTCTTACCGTGGTGCGGGTTACACTGATGAGCAGATCATCAACGCCTTGATTCACCAGGGCAACCAGCAGCTTCAGGCGTCGGGTCTTAACGAGAATACCGAGTATTATATCCTCGTTGCGGGTCTCGTTATGGACTCGGAGGGTATCGTCATCTGCACCGATATCAACAAGGAGAGCTACACAACGCAGAGTGCTGCTAAGTCTACTATGACCTTCGAGATTGAGGTGTGGAATATTGGCCAGATGGAGGCATCGTTCCGCATCACACCTTCAAATAACAACGACCTATACTGTGCCCTTGTGCAGCCTTGGGATGGTGTCTCAACTGCCGATGAGGTTATGCACCAGATTGTTGACCAGTGGGGTGGTTGGATGTCGATTATGGCCGACGATAAGGGTGTTGTTGAGCACTCTGGTAGCAAGGCTATGAAGCTCCCAGCTGCCGACACCGACTACTATATCATCGCCTTTGGCTACAATGGCGGTATCACGACTGATGCCTATATGAAGACCTTCCGTACATTGCCTGGAGGTAGCGTTGAGGAGGTGACGTTTACCATCACAGCGTCGAATATATCGCCCTATGGCTTCAATATGCACATTGCATCGTCTGATCCTACAATCTACTATATCCCAGGTGCTTGCGTTCCTGCGGAGTACGATGAGGAGAAGTATATAGCTTGGGAGCAGGAGGCCTTCGACTACTACTATGAGGGCTCTAAGGAGTTCAACCCAAGCATCACAATTGCCGAGGTCCTCGACCAGTACTACTACAATGGCTCAAGCAATGTGATGGTATCGGGACTCTTGCCAGATACCGAGATTATGGCCTATATCTATGCCCTCGACTCACGCACTGGCCGCATTGTCAAGGCCTTCACGTTCGACAACGTGGCACGCACCGATACCCTTGGTAAGGCCAACCCTACAGTCGAGATCGTAGGTTACTATTCGGGTGACGAGGAGAATGGCTCAATCTTTGGCAATGCTGCAATCTCTAAGGGTAAGGCGATTATAGTTGTTAAGTATTCTGAGATTGACAACGCTCGTTCGCTCTTTACCTCAATGCTTGAGGGTGATTGTGCTAATGCTAATGCCTACTCTGACGGTGAGCTCTGGACGATTGCTTCGGGCTACTGGAGCACCTGCAAGACATCGCAGCCATATAGCTTCTACACCTCGGAGTGGAATGCCGATATGACAGCTTTGGCCTACTGTGTGGATAACAACGGCAAGATTGGTCAGATTGGCCGCCGATATGCTTGTGCCACAGCCGAGAATAAGGGCGATATCGAGGAGCTTCGCACGCTTGTGAATGAGCTAAATAGTGCTACTCGCACTGAGCTCTTTGTGCCAGCATCTTTGGTGGTGGCTGAGGGTTCGAGTCCAAAGGCGACTATCACACGCGTGGAGTAAATAGGAATGCTTATGCACTACGATTGGCAGTTTATTCTAGAATAAAGCCATATTGTAGCATAAAAAATGTGAAAGCAGGGTTGTTTTTAGTTAGCAACCCTGCTTTTGTGTGTATATTGCTGTAATGTGTTGATAATCAATACCTAACAAAAAATGTGAGGGGGGGGGTAAATTTTTAATTAAAAATTTGTTTTTGGGTTTTGAAAGAGCTATATTTGCGAAAACAAGGCAGTTGTGCCACACGGTATTTTGGTGCATAAAAGACCAAATTATTATGATGAGCAGAGGCCGTTAACCTATTAAAACCTAAAAACTATGAAAAAGATTACCTATTTGTTGATGGTGCTCTGTGTAGCACTCATCGCACAATCGTGTGAAAAGGAGCCTGAGTCACCAGTTGTGCCAGAGAATCCAGCCGAGGTTCTTGGTGGCGGGGATGTTGCAAATGCTATGGAGTTCTACGGCTTGTGGACTCGTACATCTAATTCTACTTATGTGACCGGACCTCTCGTGAGTAACTGGGAGTGGCGTTTCTACGAGAATGGCTACAGTCTTCGTAGTATCGAGACCTATGAAGGAGACAAGCTTCTTTCACTAAATCGTGAGCCTATAGACTATAAATTTGAAGATGGAAAGTTATGTATGAAGGGCTATCACGAGAGTGACGATGCTTGGATGGAGTGGGACTACTCTATTGAGGATGATACTCTAACTCTATCTACAGAGTATGAGGGTGAGAGCATCGTTTGGATATTTACTCGCACAGAGGATGCTGATGCTAAGTTGGTTGGCTGCTGGGATAGAGCCTACACCGACGCAAATGGCCGTCGTGTAGAGCGACACTACAAATTCCATACACCTACTTATGGCGATGTCTACGATGTTGTCTACGAAGATTCGGGCTCTGCAAAGGTGAACCATCTATTCGATTTCAGATATAGAATCGAGGGTAATAAGATTGTCTATAAGCGACTCTATACAGGTCATGTTCCTACAGAATATAGAATGAACTATCGTTTGGTTGGTACAAAACTCTATTTGCAGGAGGGCAATGGCCAGGAGATGATGTACTCAAACTTCTATGAGGAGAATAACCTCCCATTTAGACCTTAGTTTGGGTGGTTGTAAATGTAAAATGCCACAAGCAAGTGCTTGTGGCATTTTTTTTTATGCTAATTGCTAATTAGTTATGCATTTCCCTTGTGGCCAAATGGGTCGATCATTGGCTGCTTTGTTGGGATGTTAATCTTGCCGATAGAGCTCTCGTAGCGAGTGATATTCTCCTGCAACGACATCAACAGACGCTTAGCGTGCTCAGGGGTGAGTACCACACGGCTCTTAACACGTGCCTTAGGTAGGCCTGGGAGCATTGTCGCAAAGTCGAGGATGAACTCCGATGTAGAGTGAGCGATGATTGCGAGGTTGCAGTAGTTGCCCTGAGCCACCTGCTCGTCGAGCTGTATCTCAATACCTGGTTTTTTTGTTTCGTTCATAGTTGTAATTCGATTTTGAATTGTGTTATTTTTGCTTCGTGCTCCAAAGGTACAAAGATTCTTGCAGATGGCAATAGATGTGGGGGTAAAAAACTATCTTATAAGGATAATTCTGATTTTTTGCAGTAATTAGTGTAGAGAATATGCTAAAAAGGTTGTATCTTTGCACGTCATATGCAGTAAGGAGTAAAAGGTATGATTATAGAGCTAATAAAGATACTTATCGGAGGTCTCTGCGTGGGTCTCGCATCGTCTGTTACGGTGGGACCTGTTGCCGTGTTGTGCATTCAGCGTACATTGAGCAAGGGCCACCTCTCGGGCATTATGTCGGGCCTCGGTGTGGCGTGTGCCGATACGCTCCTGGCCATCTTGTCGTTCACAGTCTACGCACTTCTAAAGTCCTACATCGACGAGTACAGCACCATAATCCAGATTATTGGCGGTGCTATCGTCGTGGTTATCGGTATCTTTATCTTCTTTCAGAATCCAGTACCCCAGATTCGTAAAAACCGTGCGGGCAAGACCCATCTTTGGCAGGATTTCGGCTCGATGTTTGGCGTAACGTTAGCCAACTTCATCGTCGTGATTCCCTACATTCTAGCATTCTTCACGATGTTCAACATCGACATCTCGATAACTGGCGAGGGTGCTTCGGCAAGTCGTATTATCGAGAATATGCTCGTTCTTGTTGGCTTCTTGCTCGGTGCTATGCTCTGGTGGTTCTCAATAACCTCGATAATAAATCTCTTTAGGAAGCGTTTCCGCCCACGCCATATGCTCACAATCAACCGTGTTGCAGGTATTGTGATTAGCGTGCTTGGCATCATCACGCTCCTTTCGACAATAATCAAATAGAAAAAGTTAAGATGAAGAAGATAATTATTGCTATCGACGGTCACTCGTCGTGTGGCAAAAGTACGTTTGCTAAGGCCATTGCTGCCCGCTTAGGATATATCTTTATTGACACAGGTGCTATGTATCGTGCCGTGACGCTCTATGCCCTCGAGAATGGTGCAATACCCTCGGGTGTTGTCGACGAGGAGCGTGTAGTGAAGATGCTCCGAGATATCGAGATCGACTTCCGCTTCAATGCTGAGCGTGGTGCTTCGGACATCTACGTCAATGGCGACTTGGTGGAGAGCAAGATTCGTACCATCGAGGTGAGCAACTGTGTGAGTGCTGTGAGCTCTATCGCCGAGGTGCGAGCCAAACTTGTCGCTATGCAGCAGGAGATGGGACGTCGTCGCGGCGTTGTTATGGATGGTCGTGATATTGGTACTGTTGTCTTCCCCGATGCAGAGCTCAAGATTTATATGACTGCCGATGCTATGGTGCGTGCCGAGCGTCGCTACAAGGAGCTTACTGCTAAGGGCGACAAGGTGACCCTCGAGGAGATTTACGAGAATGTGGTGTCACGCGATAAAGCCGATATGAGCCGTGCTATCTCGCCTCTTAGAAAGGCCGACGACGCTATCGTCTTGGACAACTCGAATATGAGTGTTGAGGAGCAGATGGCCTGGTTTATGAAGCGTTACGAGGAGGCATTGGCAAAGTAGTGGGTGTTATGCGTGTTGTTATCGACGATAATTCGGGCTTCTGCTTCGGTGTTGTAAGGGCTATTGGCGAGGCCGAGGCGGCACTCAATCGCCTGGGCGAGGTATGCTCGTTGGGCGATATTGTCCACAATCGTGTTGAGGTGCAGCGTCTCGAGTCGCTCGGTCTGCGTACGATTACGCACGCCGATATCGAGACTCTCGATGGTGCTACGCTTCTTATTCGTGCCCACGGAGAGCCACCACACACCTATGAGCTTGCTAAGAGCTGTGGTATTAACCTTATTGACGCAACGTGTCCCGTTGTGGCACGTCTGCAGCGTCGTGTGCGTGAGGCCTACGAGAAGATGCAGAGTGTTGGCGGTAGTGTTGTGCTGTTAGGTAAGCGAGGCCACGCCGAGGTAGTGGGGCTTACGGGTCAGGTCGCAGACGATGTGATTGTTGTGGAGTGTGAGGCCGACCTCGCAGCTGTCGACTACTCGCGTCCTATCTACTTCCTCTCGCAGACTACGCAGAGTATAGAGCTCTTCACGGAGCTTGGTCGTGAGATTCGCCGTCGTGCTGTAGATCCCGACAAGGTGACTATCGACGACACAATCTGTCGCCGAGTGGCGGGTCGCGAGCAGTTGCTTATCGACTTCTCACGAAGTGTCGATGTGGTAATATTTGTCTCGGGTCGTAAGTCGTCAAATGGCCGTGTGCTGTTCGATGTATGTCGTAAGGCCAACGAGCGTTGTTATATGGTCGAGGAGGCTTCGGAGCTTGAGGTCGAGTGGTTTGCAGGTGTCGAGAGTGTCGGAATCTGCGGTGCTACATCTACCCCTCGCTGGCTTATGGAGGAGGTAGCAAAAGCTATTGAGTAGTAAGATGTATTTATTGGACTCGATGAGTCTTTGAACAAAAATATTGAAGATATGAAATATGTTGTAAGATCGTTGAAATATTTGGTTGTGCTCTGCGTTTTATACATAGCACTTACCTACCTGATGAGCCTTGTGGAGCCTACGGATGCTTCGGTGTGGCAGCAGCTCCTCACGCATCTCAATACGCGAAGTGGCCTCTATATGGTCATTGCCTTTGTTGTTCTTGCTGCACTCTACCCAAAGATTGGCTATATGAGCAGCCGCGTTGAGGATTGCGACATTGTGGCGGATAGAATCCGTATTGACAACGCTATGCGAATCTTCGGCTTCCGTGTTGTTGAGGAGTCAGATGGTCGAATACTCTACCGTGCTGAGGGTATCGTGCACCGCATAACGCTTATGTTTGAGGACCATATCGAGGTTACGGCTGTCGATGGTGGCGTTGAACTCAAGGGTCTTCGTCGTAGCGTCGCACGCGTTGTGTTGCAGCTTCAGTCGTATATTAATAACCGCCGTTTCGAGCAAACTACAGATGAGGAGAATAATGAGAAGTAAGCGTATATATATCATCTTTGCCTTTCTGGTGTCATTGTTTGTCGTGCCACAGAGTCTCGAGGCTCAGACCCCACGTCGCGATAGCTCTGACTTTGAGCTCGGTCGCTCTATTGAGATTCTTGCAAATATTATGCGTGAGTTCGACGAGAACTACGTTAATAGCGTCTCGGTGGATGACCTTCTCTCGGCAGCTGTTAATGGTGTGGTGTCGGCTACAGATCCCTATTCACTGTATCTCTCGGAGGAGGATATGGTGGCCTTCGATATTATGAGTACTGGCCAGTATGGTGGTGTGGGTTCCTCTATCCGCAAGCAGGGTGACTATATTATCTTCGATGAGCCATATAAGGGCTCTCCTGCCGATATGGCGGGTATCAAGCCTGGCGACAAGATCTTGGCTATCAATGGCAAGAGTATGAAGGGTGTCGATGCAGATGTCATCAGCAGCAACCTCAAGGGCGATCCCGAGACCGATGTTGAGGTCACTGTGGAGCGTTCGTTCACCTCGCAGGTTGAGACAATCACCATACGTCGCAAGAGAATCTCTATTCCGAGTGTCAGCTATAGCGGTATTATGCGTGATGGTGTAGGATATATCTCGCACACCGACTTTATTCACGGCAGCTACGAGGAGATGTATAGTGCTATTGAGGCTCTTATGGCTGAGGCTGAGAGAGATGGCGGTTTGAAGGGCTTGGTGCTCGACTATCGTTCCAATGGTGGAGGTCTTCTTAGTGAGGCTGTCAAGATTGTCTCTCTGTTTGTTGACCGTGGTGAGCGTGTCGTCTCGATTATGGGTCGTGACTCCTCCTCTGTGCGTGAGTTCCGTACGCAGCACGCACCTATCGCTAAAGATCTGCCTATTGTCGTTCTGGTAAATCCTAAGACCGCCTCGGCATCTGAGATTTTGGCTGGCTCGCTTCAGGATTTCGACCGTGCGGTGATTATGGGTCAGCGTACCTATGGCAAGGGCTTGGTGCAGAGCACTCGATATATGGGCTATAACACTTACCTTAAGTTAACCACCGAGAAGTACTACATCCCTTCGGGAAGATGTATTCAGGCCCACGACTACACCTCGCGTGCAAGCGATGGTAGTATCGCCTCAGTGCCCGACTCGCTGATTCGTGAGTTCTCAACACGCTCGGGTCGTAGAGTCTACGATGGCGGAGGTATTGTGCCCGATATTAAGCTCGAGCCTCAGTATATCAGCCGCTTTGCTGTGACGCTCTACGGTATGGGCTATATTAGCGACTGGGCTGATAAGTATCTGCGTGAGCATCAAACTATGAGAATCGATGTTCGTAGTTTTGCACTCACTGACGAGGAGTATTCTGATTTTGTGGCATTTATCGCTGATAAGGATGTCCCTTATGAGTCTGCTACACGTCGAGCACTCAAGTATTTGGATGAGGCCATTAGCAGTGATCTCTACGATGAGGAGTTGCGTGATGAGGTGCAGCGTTTCGGAGAGTTGATCAAAGATGACAAGCTCTCGAATATGCAGACCTATCGCAACGAGATCGAGGATATGCTCATTATGGAGATCATCTCTCGCTTTGCCTATAGCCAGGGTGCTGTCGAGCGTAGTGCCTCTGTTGATGAGTGTGTCAACAAGGCTATCGACCTCATTCTCAACACAGAGGAGTACAACCGTATCCTTAGTGAGCAGGACCTTTCAATGCATTAATAGAGACCATCTGAAATCGTGAAGCTCAACCTCGGCATATTGAAGAGCAATCTCTTCTCTACGCAACGTCGTACTGTTGTCATCGCCATCGGCTTGGCTCTGGCGGCGATGTCGATATACTATACCTGGACCATCTCCACCGAGATGCGTCACGAGGATGAGCGGGCTATACAAGAGCTTCGCGAGACGGAGCATAATGCCATTGCTATGTGGGAGGATATCCTCCGCTCTACCAAGTCATCGGGATATATCTTCTATAACACCGAGCTGCTCAATAAACTCGCTGAGCATACCACAGTGCCTCTTATTATTGCCGATGATAAGCTGCGTCCGTTGGTGACAAACCTCCCTGTTGAGGTCGTTGCCGATCCGGTGCGTCTGCGTGCCGAGATTATGGAGATGAGCCGACATAATAGGCCTGTGGTGGTGTCGTATCAGTTTCCGCCCGAAACCTTCACCATCTACTACGGTATGACCGACTACTCGACCTTAGTGTCGAGTGCTCATAGCGAGGCTCTCGCCTTCTTTCCTTATGTGCAGCTCATCATCATCGTGGTCTTTGCCATATTTGCCTATATCGCCTTTATGTCGACCAAGCAGAATGAGCAGAACCGCGTATGGGTGGGTCTTGCTAAGGAGACGGCACACCAGTTGGGTACGCCCACGTCGTCGCTCCTGGGATGGATTGAGTATCTGCGTAGCCAGCCTGTCGACCAGATGGCTGTCGAGGAGATGGCAAAAGATTTGGTCCACCTAAATAAGATTGTCGACCGCTTCTCAAAGATTGGCTCCGAGACACAGCTCACGCCGATGAATATTAATGAGGTGGTGGGCGACACGGTGCTCTACTTCAGACGTCGTGTGCCGCGTAATGTGCAGCTTACCTACAACGGTCTTGCAATGGCCCCCATCGAGGTGCCTATCAATGCAGCACTCTTCGAGTGGGTTGTCGAGAATCTTATGAAGAACTCGCTCGACGCTCTGCAGGGGCAGGGACGTATCGAGGTTGTCGTGGGCGAAACAGACCGCACAGTCTTCGTTGAGGTGAGCGATACGGGCAAGGGTATTCCTAAGAGCAACTGGACTCGAATATTCGAGCCAGGATTCACGACCAAGACTCGTGGCTGGGGTCTCGGCCTCTCACTCTCCCGCCGAATTATCGAGGAGTATCACAAGGGTAAGATTGCTGTGACTCGCTCCGAAATTGGCAAGGGCACAACCATTCGTGTAACACTTAACCGCAACTTTAATGAGTAGTTTGACCACTATAGAGAGCCTCGAGGCTCAGGGATACGACATCGTGGAACCAGGCCAGATCTTTGGTCGTGGCACACAGCTTATGTCGGGAGAGCCTATCTTTGAGGGTGGCTATCGTGCTGTTGAGTCTGTCGAGATGTTTGGCACGGGCTCAACGCTTGGTGAGCAGGTGGCGGTCTCTATGCTCGAGCCGTCGTTTGCCTATACAACCATCTATCAACTGCTCTTCATCGGTTCGCTTATACTATATTTCAATATGTTGCTCCGCTCGTGGGGCTTTATCGGTGTCCTCTGGGGCGATATCTTCACGCTCAGTGGTGAGCGACGTATGGCTAACGAGGGTGGTGAGCTCCCTGTGGGCTTCTTTAAGATATCTGCTATATTGGTGGGTGTCATTATGGTTGCTTTGGCCTCGGTGCGAATTGTCGATGTTAATGTCGCTGCCGACTCGCCGCTCTATGGTGATTCCTTTAGTAGTGTTGTGCCTCTCGTGTCGCTGTTTCTTGTGGGCGTTCTTGTTGCGTGGCTCTACTTGGTACACTCGGTTGTGGGGTGGATATCGCAGTCTCCGGCTGTTGGTGAGCTGCAGAGTGTTACCACGGTGAACTTTATCCGCACCGTTGTGCTGCTCTTCCCGATTGTTGGAGCCTGGCTTGTCGCCTCGTTGCAGAGTGTGCATATTTGGGGTATTGCGGTGATGTGTAGCACTATTCTTCTATTAATTATATATTTAAAGGATACAATTGTGTTCTTTATTGCAAAAAAAATTCCGATTTTGTATTGGATTTTGTACCTTTGCACCGCTTTTTTGCTGCCAATTAGCTTTATTTTGACAGTGTTACAAATCGGGGTGTAGTACCCCAATCCTTGTACAATGTTGATAATCCGTGTTTTGCAAAAGTGAAAGTTTTGCAAAATAGAGGCTAATTGAGTTAAAAAAGAGGTGTGATTGTTAACGATTAAATACTTTACGAAGTTGAAAGTAAGTAAGATTTTAGTATCGCAGCCCCGTCCAGCTGTATTAGAAAAATCCCCATTCTTCGAATTTTCGTCAAAGCACGAACTCGAGATTGACTATAAGCCCTTGATTCGTGTTGTCGGAGTATCACTCAAGGAGTTCCGTGCCCAGCGTACTGAGATTTTGGAGCACAGCACAATGATCTTCTCGTCGCGTACAACTATCGATAGCTTCTTCCGCATCTGCGAGGAGGCTCGTATCACTGTGCCTGAGACTATGAAGTATATCTGCAACACCGAGGCTGTAGCACTCTACTTGCAGAAGTATATCGTCTATCGTAAGCGTAAGATCTCGTTTGCCGATGGTACGTTCAACTCTCTCTTGGAGCTCATCGTGAAGCACAAGGACGAGAAGTTTATCCTCGCCCTCACAGAGCCTTTTAAGCCAGAGTTGCCCGAGACTCTTCTCAAGCTCAAGCTCAAGGTTAGCCCCGTGGTATTTGCTCGTACTGTAGCTGCCGATATGAGCGACCTCAAGCCTGAGAACTACGACATCATTGCTCTCTACTCACCATCCGATGTTAAGGCCTTGGCCGAGAACTACGATGTTGACAAGCTCCCTGTTGTTGCAACCTTCGGTGAGGCTACTCTTCGTGCCGCTATCGATGCAGGTCTTCGTGTTAAGGCCTCTGCACCATCGCCTGAGGCACCTTCGATGGTTAAGGCTTTGGATATCTACTGCAGTAAGATGGAGGAGGGTGTCGATATCGAGGATGCTCAGATTCACGAGGATCTCGAGAAGGAGGAGTTTATCCGTGCCCAGCAGTCTAAGTTGCAGAAGAAGACTCGTACCCGTACGCGTAAAACTCAGTAGGTTATGGCCGAGGTAAAGCCCCACTCACTGCCAAAGAGCGAGCGTCTACACTCGCTTACAGCCCTTCGTCGACTCTTCAACGAGGGTAAGTCGGGTTTTATCTATCCATTTCGCTACACTCTATATGCTGAAAGTAGCACCTCGCCTTCGGTTGAGGTGCTCTTCTCAGTCCCTAAACGCAATCATAAGCGTGCCAATAAGCGTAATCTCCTACGTCGTCGCACTAAGGAGGCCTATCGACTTAATAAGCAGGCACTTGTGTCCGTAGCCTATACAAAGGGTCTCGGCATTGATTTAGCCTTGGTCTACTCTGCTCGCGAGGAGCTGCCGTTCAACACCATTCAGAATGCAGTCTGCAAAATTTTGGCCGAAGTTTCTCAGCACTGTTAAGCGAGTCTTGGCTTTTCCGTTTATAGTGCTGGTGCGATTCTATCAGCTTTGCATCTCGCCACTTAAACCTCCCACTTGTCGCTTCACGCCCACCTGCTCGCAGTATGCCATTGAGGCACTACGCAAGCACGGTCCTGTGAAGGGTCTCTACCTCACTGTACGACGACTCTTGAGGTGTCATCCGTGGGGTGGCTCGGGATATGATCCTGTGCCATAGACGCATATATACTTATAATACATATAGTTACGATGGCCTCACCCCAACATTTTGGGGGTGAGGCCTCTCTATTTTCCCAACATTTTGCGATTGTCGCCCATCGCGAAAAGCGATACCTTTGCACCGTGAAAATATGTTAATTTAAACGGTTACAAAGGATGCGAATTTCTACCTATATACTACTTACTCTTGTCTCTATACTTCTGTCGTCTTGGCTCTTTGCTACTGAACCGCCATATACCAAGACCTCGTCTGTGACACTCTCAGGTGTGGTGTTGTCGGCCGATGGTGAGCCATTGCCCTATGCCACGGTCTCTGTTGCTGGTACGACTATTGGTGCAACTACCGACGTTGCGGGTCGTTATACCATCGTGCTTAGTGAGGGTGAACACGCACTTACCGCGTCGACACTCGGCTTCGAGAGCCAGACGATGAGTATCAATGTTGCCGCTGGCCAAGCAAATGTCGACTTTACGCTCAGCGAGGTGTCGACACACATCGACGAGGTTGTGGTCTCGGCCTCGGGTGTAGGACATCTGCGTCGTTCAGCATTTAATGCGGTGGCTATCAACACTTCAGAGTTTGAGAATACGTCGAAAAATCTCTCCGATGCCCTTACTAAGGCTCCAGGAGTAAAGCTCCGTGAGTCGGGAGGAGTAGGCTCTGATATGGCCATCTCGCTCGATGGCTTTACGGGCAAGCACGTCAAAATATTTATCGACGGCGTGCCACAGGAGGGTGTGGGTAGCTCCTTCTCGCTTAACAATATCCCTGCGGGTTTTGCTGACCGTATAGAGGTCTATCGAGGTGTTGTGCCAGTAGGCTTTGGTGCCGATGCTATTGGTGGCGTGGTAAATATTGTGACTAATAAGAGTCATCGACGCTGGTTTGCCGATGCCTCATACTCGTTTGGCTCGTTCAATACTCATCGCACGACGATTAATGCTGGTCAGAGCTTCGAGAATGGCCTGATGTGGGAGGTGAACGCCTTCCAGAACTACTCAGATAATAACTACGAAGTCGACGCTGCTGTCGAGGACTTTGAGACGGGGCGTATCGACAAGCTCAAGAGAGAGCGTGTGGAGCGTTTCAACGATACTTATCACAACGAGGCTATCGTTGCAAAGGTGGGTGTTACGGGCAAGGTGTGGGCAGATCGCCTTGTGCTTGGTGTGACCTACTCGCAGATGTATAAGGAGATTCAAACAGGTGTGCGTCAGGATGTTGTCTATGGCGACAAGTATCGTCGAGGTCATACGCTGATGCCATCGCTGGAGTATCTCAAGCGTAATCTCCTTGTCGAGGGGCTCGACCTCACGCTTACGGCAAACTACAACCGTAACATCACTACAAATGTCGATACGGCACGCTACAAATATAACTGGCGTGGTGAGCGTAAGCTCCTCAATTCGCCAGGCGAGCAGAGCTATATGCACACTCGCTCCGAGAACGACAACTGGAGTGCTACGGCGACACTCAACTACCGTATAGCTCGTGGTCATACGCTCACTCTCAACCACGTCTTTAGCCTCTTTACGCGTCGCAATGTCTCGTTGCTCTCTGCCGAGGAGCAGCGTGCCCCCATCGATAAGCAGACAATGAAGAATATCACTGGCCTGCAGTATCGTTTTGCACCATCCAAGAGTTGGAACATCTCTGCCTTTGCTAAGTATTACGCTCTTGCCGTATCTGGCCCTATAGCAACTGATGCCAATGCTACAAACTTTCTACCCGTTTCGCGTTCGAGTGATGCTTTGGGCTATGGCCTCGCTACGACCTACTTCATTACTCCTGAGCTGCAGGCGAAGCTCTCCTGGGAGCGTGCCTATCGACTTCCGACTATCGAGGAGATGTTTGGTGACGAGGACCTCGAGATGGGTGAGATTGCTCTTCGCCCTGAGAGTAGCGATAATGTAAATCTAAGCCTTAGCTACTCACGCTCGTTTGGCAATAGAGGGCAGCACTCGGTATATGTTGAGGGAGGTGCAATATTCAGAAATACAAATGATTACATCCAGCGAAACATTGTCGACTTGAGTGGAGGTAAGGTGGCGGCAAGCTATATCAACTACGGCAAGGTGCGTACCTGGGGTGCTAACCTCTCGGCACGCTACAGCTTGGCAGGGTGGCTCTCCGTAGGTGGTAATGTGACCTATACCGACGTGCGTGACAATATGAAGATTGCCATCGGTACTACATCGATGCCTAACCTTGGCTATGGCGACAGAATGCCCAATATTCCCTATCTCTTTGCAGATGCCGATGTAACGTTCACCTGGCGTGGCTGTATCGCTCAGCACGATGCACTGAGCCTAACGTACGACAATCAATATCTAAGAGGCTTCTACTACTACTCGTCGCGAATAGGCACGAACAAGGGTGACTATATGGTTCCTGACCAGTTCTCGCACAACATCTCGCTCGGCTATTCGCTATGTGATGGTAGGTACAACATCTCTCTTGAGTGTCGCAACTTTACCAACGAAAATCTGTACGACAATTTCAGCCTTCAGAAGGCTGGCCGTGCCTACTACGCCAAGCTGAGAGTGATGTTTGGCGGCCGATAAATAATAATAAAACATAATACTATGAAGCTAAAATCAATTTGTGCTCTACTCTTAATTTTAGGACTCATTGCCTGTGAAACAAACAGTTCTGTGAATGGCGACAAACTCCCAACTAATGGGCCACGACCATACGTCATAGCCTCTGCGGGAACATTCTCAAACACCACGACCAACGCTCTACTTACGGCCTCTACGCTCGATGGTGGGGTAGTTGGTATGGAGCGAGGACTTGTCAACGATGGTGCCTCGTACTGGGTATTTTGGGGCGATAAGTATCTCTATGGCCTCACCTATAACCAGGGAAATGCTGCCACAACACGCTCCTATGTTATGGCTGCTGACTACACCCTCTTGCCACGCTCGGCAGAGTATGCTGTACGCCGCTTTACGACGGTTGGCATCTATGACAGATATATTATGACAACCTCTACGGGTGATGGTCCTCAAGAGCTGGCCGATGAGAATGGCTACTTGCCTAAGGCTATCCTTGTCTCGCTGCTTGATGTCGAGGCTGAGACTTACGCAACGAACAACACCCTTGAGGAGCACTATCTCGCCGAGAACTTCTTGGGTAATGGCGAGTATGTGACGCTCGCAGGTCTTGAGCAGGTTGGTGGCAAGCTCTACTCGGCAGCTGTGCCTATGGGTCTTAGTCAGTATGGTGTAAAGGCTGATGGTGGCAGATGGGTGCGTGAGGGCTTCGAGAATCTTATCAAGACGGAATCGGGAGGCTCGGGAAGTAGCAATGCTTATAAAGAGGGCGAGCTACAGTGGACGCAGTATCCCGATGAGTGCTGGGTGGTAATATTCGATGACGAAACGCTTAGCTCTAAGCGACTTATCCGCACCGATAAGATTAGCTATGCAGCGGGTCGCAATAAGTCGCAGTACTATCAGATGATCTGGCAGACGGCGAGTGGTGATGTCTACGTCTTCTCGCCATCCTATGCCAAGAGTATGGTTGATGAGCGTCAGCGAACAGAGCTTCCTGCGGGCGTGGTGCGTATTGCGTCAGGTAGCGAGGAGTTTGATGATAGCTACTATGTAAATATCGAGGCGTTGGCCGAGGGTCGTTCATTCCTGAGAACGTGGTATGTTGGTGGTAGTAAGTTTCTTGTGTTGATGTACGACAGGGTGTTGGAGCCATCGGTGACGATGACTGCTACCGAATTAGCTATCTTCGATGCTGAGGCTAAGACGCTTACGCCAGTTGTAGGACTCCCCGCTAAGGGTTCTATTTCGGGCTTTGGCACAGCACCATACGCCGAGGGTGGCAAGGTCTACATTCCTGTGACGCTTACAGATAACTACCCCTCGATCTATGTTATCGACACCTCAACAGCTGTTGCTACAAAGGGTCTTACCGTCGAGGCTACGCAGATTGGTGGTGTTGGACGACTTGAGCCGATAGATTAAATTGCCACTTGATGAGAGTGCAATCTAAAAAAAAGTTGTAACTTTGTACTACTATGAAGAATATTATCAAGCAGCTACATATTTGGTTGTCAATACCCTTGGGCGTGGTGGTCTCGATTACCTGCTTCACGGGAGCACTCCTCGTCTTCGAGAAGGAGATAACTGCTGTTGTGCGTGAGTATACTGTCGATGAGCAGGCAGTTGTGGATTCGGGAGCTAAGCCCGAGCGTCTCGAGTTCTTTAAGACTACGTTTCGCCTACACCGTTGGCTGATGGATGCACCAGCGAAGCGTGGCGAGATGAGTGTCGGCAAGATGGTTGTCGGCATTAGTACCATCTCGATGGTCATAATGCTCCTAACGGGTGTGGTGCTATGGTGGCCTAAGACGATAAAGATGTGGAAGAACCGCTCGTTTGTCGCTGTGCGTAAGGGGTGGCACCGCTTCTGGTACGACCTGCACGTCTCGGCGGGATTCTGGGCAACGATACTGCTGCTTATTATGGCACTCACGGGTCTTGTCTGGTCTTTTGGCTGGTATCGCGAGGGCTTCTATGCCATCTTTGGCGAGGGTGCACGCGTGTGGTTGCGAAGTCTTCACATTGGCTCTATTGGTGGTATGTTTACGCGTGTTTTGTGGTGCTTGGCAGCTATTGTCGGCGGTACGCTGCCGCTTACGGGCTACTACCTTTGGATCAAGCGTACGTTCTTCAATAGGAGGTAGTCGTTGCAAAATATTGGGTGTCGTTCTAGTCTTAGGATTGGAACGACACTCTCTTTTTCGACGGTTGGGGGTAAATTGTTGGCAAAAGTTTTGAGATTAAGATAATTTTCTATAATTTTGATAAAATTATAAGGGGCTAACCGCTCCTCGATGGCAAAAATAAATTTAAACAATTGATATTATGAAAAACATCTTCCGCTATTTATCGCTCGTAGTAGCGATTTTCTCACTCACGCTCGTGGCGTGTAACGATGAACCTGCTCCTGAGCAGCCTAAAAAGGAGTATGCACTTGAGATTAGCTCTCCTGCAACTATGGAGTTTGCAGCCGAGGGTGGCGAGGGCCTTATCGAGTGGGCCTTGAACGAGGTTACTCGCTATAGTCCTGTGCCACAGAGTGTGCCTGAATTCTCGACCGAGGCTGAGTGGATTGTGCTCTATGCAGAGGATTTGGGTGCCTTTGCCGTTGCTAAGAACGAGGGCGAGGCACGCGAGGCTGTTATCACAGTTACATTCGGTGACCAGACTGAGATCGTTACCGTTAAGCAGGCTGCTCCAGTTGCCGAGGTTGAGGCTATCGAGTTTGTCTCTGCTGTACGTCTCTCGTGCGAGGCATATGAACTTCCTTGGAATAACTTTGCAATCGCCTTTGAGGATGCTACATCGGAGTATCAGCTAGCGTTGTTGCTCGTTGGTGCAGAGGGTGATGAGGTACTTGCAGAGGGTGTTTATAGTGCAGAGAACGGCACTCTCGACCTCTACGATAGTGTTCTTATGATCGGTCTCGACGAGTATGAGATTGCAGAGGGCGTAGCAGAGGTGGCACTCGATGGCGAGGAGTACGACTTTAATATCACTGTCACTACGACAGATGGCGATGAGTATACCTTTGTCTACACTGGCGAGGTGGAGAGTATGGTTCAGGTGCCTGCGGCTGTTGAACCCGTTGCATTCTCTCCTAAGTGCGTCAAGGCGGAGCGTTATATGATTGGTAACTTCTTCCTTCAGCTCTACATCGACGATACACGCTACCACGAGCTCGATATGTACGACGAGATTCATCCTAACGATGACCTCCTCTCGGCAGGTACATACACATATGCTGCGGAGGCTATCAGCACGTGGTCTACATTTAGCACTGGCTACGACCAGACTTGTGCACTTTCAGATGCAGAGATCACACTCACTCATAACGAGGATAACACAACAACCATCACCGGCTTCATCAAGTCGGAGCAGGGTGATCATATTACTATCGACTGGACTGGCGTAATCGAGGGCTTTATCTATGAGAAGGAGACGGGCTTGATATTCGAGGTTGAGGCACTCTCGGCAAAGGTGCAGCACGACAAGGAGGGTCAGAAGGATATTATCTTTATGGTTGATGAGTACTTTGGTCACGTGATTAGCTTCAAGTCTGCCGATATCTTGCAAACTAAGCCACTTGATGATGGCGATTACTCATCTGAGGCTGGTACAATCGATATTGCATATTGCGTTCACGGCTATGGCGACGGCTATGACAAGATGACAAGTGCAAAGGCAACCGTTGTTAATGACCTCGAGGCTGGTGTAACATCGTTCGACGTTGAGTGGGAGTTTGAGGGTAACACATACCTCCTCTCTTGGACAGGTTCTGTTGAGGGTATCACATACAAGGAGGTTGTTGAGATTGTGCCTCTTGATTTCGTGCCTGAGTATGTCGAGATGGTACGTATCAGCAGCAGCGACAAGTATTTCTACTTCTACGATAGCAACGAGAATGAGCTTGTTTGCGAGTTGTACAACGGTAAAATCTATATGCCATATATCAACTACAATGGCGTGAAGCGTGATATCAGCACAGAGGATTACACCTTTGAGCTCGATGAGCACGGCCTTGGTAAGAACGATGGTGTTCGTAGCTACAATGTTCGCTTCGTGACACTCGATGGTCATCTTATCGAGTTCACAGCTGACCTTGAGACCTATGTAAACTACTAATAATTAGATATTTTTGTGTCCTATGAGATTTTTAAACTACCTTAAGACATTTGTAGCCCTTGTCCTTGTGGCAATGGTTATGGTGGCGTGTCAGCCTGATACGCCACAGAACCCAACTGCTGAGAAGTACCTGAAGGTGTATGCAGATACCTTTGAGTTTGAAGCAGTAGGCGGATATACTATAGTTAACTGGGAAGTGTTGGAGCGTGAGGTTTCGCGAGCAGAGGATAGAGAGGTTGTGGTAGTTACTGCGGCTGAGTGGATTATACTATCAGATTATGAGGAGCCTAATTGTGTTAGAGTTGATGTTGATGAAAACCTTGGCGGTGCTCGTGAGGGTAGGATAACCTTCACCTATGGCACTCAGGTTGAGGAGGTTGTGGTAAAGCAGGCGGGTGCAGGCGAGGAGCCTGAGCCATCGGATGTTCCATTCACTATCGCTGTTCAGGAGGTGCACGCAGCATCGGCTATCACTCAGGTAGTGCCT
>JAFYSI010000091.1 GCA_017559425.1 Alistipes sp. | reverse complement strand
TACTCGGCAAGTGGGGTACGCTTGATATATCCCATATGCGAGATGGTGATAACCATATCGTCGTCGGCATAGAAGTCCTCAGGGTTGAACTCCTCTGATGAGTAGATAATCTCTGAGCGACGCTCATCGCCATACTTCTCCTTGATCTCCTGCAACTCGTCCTTTATGATCTGCATCTGCATATCTACATTTGAAAGAACGGCTGTGAGGTAGTCGATGGTTCTAATCAACTCGTCACGCTCAGCCTCGAGCTGCTCACGCTGCAAGCCTGTGAGCTGACGCAAACGCATCTCGAGGATGGCTGCTGTCTGCAACTCTGAGAGTCCGAAACGCTCCTGAAGGCGTGTGCGTGCCTCCTCAGTGGTCTTCGACGAGCGGATGATGTGAACAACCTCATCGATGTTGTCCTGAGCAATAAGCAAGCCCTTGACAATGTGGAGACGCTCCTCGGCCTTCTGTAAGTCGAAGCGTGAACGACGCAAGATAACATCGTGGCGGTGGTCAACAAAGTGGCGAATGAGATCCTTAAGGTTAAGGAGCTGTGGACGACCATTGACCAAGGCGATGTTGTTAACGGCGAACGACGACTGAAGTGGTGTATTCTTGTAAAGTGTGTTGAGCACCACGCTTGCTACAGCATCCTGCTTGAGGATGATGACGATACGCATACCGTGGCGGTCAGACTCATCGTTGATATATGAGATACCCTCGATCTTCTTCTCGTTGATAAGGTCGGCGATACGCTTAATCATCTCGGCCTTATTGACCATATATGGAATCTCGGTGATTACGATGCACTCACGACCCGATGCAGTATGCTCGATCTCGGTCTTTGCACGCATAACCACACGACCACGACCTGTGAGCAACGCCTCGCGAACACCCTCATAGCCATAGATGATGGCACCAGTAGGGAAGTCGGGGCCCTTAACATAGTTCAAGAGCTCCTCGCACTCGCAGTCAGGGTTGTCGATGTATGCCTGGCAAGCATCAACGACCTCTGAGAGGTTGTGAGGTGCCATATTGGTAGCCATACCTACCGCGATACCGCTAGCACCGTTAACGAGCAAGAGTGGAATACGCGTTGGGAGCACTGTAGGCTCCTTCAAAGTATCGTCGAAGTTCAAGCCCCAGTCGATAGTCTCCTTCTCGATATCGGCCATAACCTCATCGGTGATCTTCTGCATACGAGCCTCGGTGTAACGCATTGCCGCAGGAGAGTCGCCGTCCATAGAACCGAAGTTACCCTGACCCTCAACGAGTGGATAACGCATAGACCAGCTCTGGGCCATACGAACCATTGCCTCGTATACTGAGCTATCGCCGTGTGGGTGGAACTTACCGAGTACATCACCGACAATACGGGCACTCTTACGAGTAGGCTTGTCGTGAGTAAGGTTCAACTCCGCCGACATATCATACAAAATACGACGGTGCACGGGCTTTAAACCATCACGCACATCGGGCAGTGCTCGCGACACGATTACCGACATCGAGTAGTCGATATATGCCGACTTCATCTGCTCTTCAAGATTGACCTTGACTATTCGTCCGGTCAGACCTGTTGTGTTTTCTGCTTCTGTCATTATTATAGTTTTCTTATGGTTTGCGGTGGTGTGCCGCATCCTTTTTTTTGTTTTCGTAGCTGCTATATATTTATATATATAGGTGTGCAAATTTACGCCTTATTTTCGATTCTAACAACTTTTTGTGCCAAAATATTGTCCTTGTAGCCCTCTATTTTGCGAAAACATCGCCGTTTTGCCTATTTTTAGGCCGTTTAAGAGACTTTAATGTTTTGTGCGGGGGAGTGTCGAGGATTATTCTATAACGCAAAAAGAGCTGCTCAACAGCGGGGTTGAACAGCTCTTTTCTATTGTCTATTTGGCCTATTAGCTCTTCGATGTCATAATCTTTAGAATCATAGCATCTGTCTGGTTCATAGCGTCGCGACCGATGTCTGTGAGGTTGCGGATAGAGCGGTCTACGTCATCGTCGATGATACCCTCAACCGACTTCACGCAGCGGTTGTTCATAGCCATAAGTGCCGACACAAGGGCTGTTGATACGCCCGATGCACACTTCATAGCACACGATGGCTTAGCACCGTCGCAGATCATACCTGTAAGGTTGGCAATCATATTCTTAACAGCCTTCGTAACCTCCTCGTAGCCACCGCCCATAAGGTAGGTGATACCACAAGATGAGCCAGTTGCAGCAACCACACAGCCACACAATGCCGATAGGCGACCGAGGCTCTGCTTAATGTAGATAACAGTCAAGTGGCTAAGGATAAGGGCACGCACCATCTGCTCGTGTGAAGCACCTGTCTGCTCGCCATAAACGACCACTGGAACTGTCGATGTAAGACCCTGATTGCCACTACCCGAGTTACTCATTACAGGAATCATAGCACCCGCCATACGAGCGTCGCACGCAGCTGTTGTCATACCTACAATCTGGCAGTGAAGCGTGTCGCCCATAACGTTACGCTCCGACTCCGAACGGAAGAGCTTGCCGATAGAGTGGCCATACTCGCCCTTGAGCGACTCGTAGGCAGCATTCATATTAAGACGGCGTGCCTCGAGGATAAACTCAAGCTCGTCGAGTGGAGCACTCATTGCAAAGTCCCAAACGTGGCGAAGTGTGAGAGCTGGATCCTTAGGCTCATCGGTAGCAGTGCCCTCAGCACTGCAGCCAGCCTCCAGCGAGAGGAGTACCTCGTCGTTGCGAGAGATGTGAACAAAGCGTGTGTGGCCACCAGCGATGATGGCAACAGCCTTGTCAGCACCAGCCTTAACCTCAATCTCGATGTAGAGCTTCTCCTCGATATTCTCCTTGAGTGATACGCTGATACGTTTCTCGTCGATAAAGCGGCAACCCTCCTTTACAGCCTCAGCGTCACCATCCTTCAATACTTCGAGCTCATACTCCGACTTGCCCACAAGAGCACCAAGAGCCATTGCAATAGGAAGACCTGTCATACCAGTGCCAGGGATTCCCACGCCCATAGCGTTCTTGAGCACGTTGGCACTCAGGCGAGCCTCGATATGCTCAGGGCGGCAACCCAAAGTCTCGGTAGCCTTAGCTACGCACAATGCCACAGCGATAGGCTCGGTACAGCCGATTGCTGGGATGATCTCACGGTTCATAAGGGCGATGATCTCTCTACGCTCCTCGGGGGTAAATTGGTAGTTCATATTTTAAGTATAGTTTTAGTTTTCGTGCTTGATGTCGAAAATATTCGTACGAAGATACGAAATTTCATTAAAACATCAAAATGGTAGGGCGATTTTGTCGTGAAAAGGTCGAAAAAAGCTGGCTACATAGGTTATAAGCCTATTAGCCAGTTTGAAATAATTGCGTTCTACCCTAAACAAGTTTGCAACTGTGGCTTGTTATATGGAGTGATTGGCTCCTTACTTTGCCGCCACCTAGAGATCTGAGCTCAAATACTAAGGTAAGTGTTCCTGAAACGCCAGGGATGCCATTTTTAAGAAGTTGTTGGTATTCTACAACAAATATCTCAAAGTAGTTGATGGCCTCAGTTCTATTATAGTACTTTAAATATGTGTTAACCTCCGCATCCAATGCGTCGTTGACGGTCTCGACAAGCTCATCTCGCTCAGATGTTGTTAGTCCTCCACCCCAGGCTCTAGAGGTCATATAGTATCCTGTAGAGTCGTAGTTGTAGTCGTCATCATTTGAGCAAGATGTAAAGCCTACTGCAAGTGCTACGGCCATAATAATAGCCACAAGGTTTTTGAGATGCTTTTTCATAGTAGTGTTAGTTTTAGTAGTTAGGTATGTTTGAGTTTTACTTTTGTGAGTTACTAACTTTTTCTCCTTAGCATAATCCTGTGCGTTGTTTTTTAGGTAATATGGCTTATTTTGAGTCAGCGTCACACAATTCTACCTGTAGTCTTCGGGTGTTGCTGTGCTGGGGTATGTAGGTCTCTTGCCATAGCACCAATTTGCAGCGACAAAAAACTGCGGTCTTTAATTATTCCCGCATAACTATAGATAAATACGCTTCGCTTCTAATCTAAGACAAGGCGGACAGTGCGACCGAGGTAGCAAGAGTCCCAACTCATACCCTGATCACTGCTGCCGAAGCCGAGGTAGTGTGCACCTTGAGTATTATCCTTCGAACCAGGCGTAGAGCTCCAGTAGAAACCGAACGAACCATTGTAGTAGAGCACGTCTTCGCTGCGATTACCAGCTGCGGGTAGGAAGATATTATTACCATTAGGACCTGTAACCACATAGCCATTAACACCGTTTTGAGTAGTCCATTCCCAAATGCATCCATTTAGTAACTCCTCAAATTCTGTTTTAGTCGGCATACGCCAATTGCCGCCCCACTTGACACGTGCCACATCGAGGCTTGTACCCTTGATATCTTTGTAATTCTTGGTGTCAGCTACGTAGGCACCCTCTGTATAAGTGCTCTTTGTTGTTGTCTCGCCCCAAGCGTAGTAGTCGCCATACTCCTCAGGAACATTTGCGCCGACATTGTATGTCGCCCACTTAACGCTTAGACCGAGGTCGACATATGCGTGGCCGTTATGTGTGTTCGCAATAACCGCTTTCATTGGTTTATTATTAACCTGCTCCTCGTTTACGGGCTCCTCATTCGTAGGCTTTTCTGTGGCAGAATCTTTCCCAATGCGATAATCCTTACTATTTTTATCACCACTATCTTCACTGTCATTATCACCACTATCTTCACTGCCATTTGTTGCATCGTCACTATCTATATTTAAGACAGGGCGTATTGAGTGCCCGTCTGCACGACTGATCCAATATGCACACTGATAGCCTTTATCGAAGTAGAAGTTATAGGCATACTGAGTGCCCTCCGCAGCAGGCGTAGATACCCAATACATACCTCGCACGCCATTGCTTTCGAGCGATTTCTCAGCGCGATAACCCACAGCTGGCAAAAAGATGCTATTACCATTGATTTTGCTTGTCACCTTATAGCCATTTGCGCCTCCCTGAGAGGTCCAT
>JAFYSI010000090.1 GCA_017559425.1 Alistipes sp. | reverse complement strand
GTTGGTGTTATTGCTCTTTAGTGTGGCGTGTGGTGACCCAGTGCAACGTAATGTCGATAAGATAGATGACTATGTTGCGCGTGTCGAAACCGAGGCAGCGGACTATGATGCTGTCGATTGGGAGCGTGCCGATATCGAGTTTGAGACTCTGCGTGAGCAGGTATATGCCAACTATGACTCTATGACCGAGGAGCAGCGACAAGCTGCTATGCGTGCCATTGGTCGCTACTATGGTCTGGTTGCAAAACGAGGAATCGATGAGTTTACAAAAGAGACTAAGAGGGTTTTGGAGTCTGTGCCATCTATCATTGAGGGTTTCTCTGATGCCTTCAAAGAGTAGGGTTGGCGTTAACGTAGAATGCGGTGGAGATCTCTGCCGCATTTTTTTTGTGTGGTGATATATTTTGCGTCGGTAATTGCTCTTTACTCAAAAACGAACGATAAAAAAGTCGAAGAGTATGTTGATTACGCTATCTATTTTGGTCCTTGTATACCTTGTTATGGGTAAGGATGTAAAGCCTATTATTGAAAAGGTTAAGAGTGTTGACCTTACGAAGAAGATTAGGTCACTTATGGAGAAGTTGCGTCCCTGGGCATTGAAGGCAGGACGTGTTGCTGCTCGCCCTATTTTACAGTTTTACTATGTGCTTGAGGATGAGAATACATCGACGCTCGATAAGGTGATGATCTATGGAGCTATCGCCTATGTCATCTTTCCGCTCGACCTCCTGCCACGTTCGGTGTTTAAGCTATTGGGTGTGCTCGACGATGGTGTGGCTGTGCTATTCGTATATAAGAGGATTAAGGGTCGCATAACGCCCGAGATTGTACGCCGTGTAGAGGAGAGACTCGATGAGTGGTTTGGAGTGGAGTTCGAAGTGGTTTAATGGTATATGGGGCTGGGACGGTTGCGTTGCAGTCCTCTTTTGTTTGGCTTGGGTTTTGTAGTGTAGCGTGGTATAACCAAAACACTACATTATGAAAAATTTACTCAAGGGAACACTTACTGAGGAGAATCTTCTCAAGGCCTTTGCTGGCGAGAGTCAGGCACGCAATCGCTACAGCTTCTTCGCATCGAAGGCAAAGTCGGAGGGTTATGAGCAGATAGCCTGCGTATTTTCGACAACAGCCGATCAGGAACGTGAGCACGCAAAACGATTTTTTAAGTATCTCGAGGGCGGTATGGCAACCATACATAATGCCACCTTTCCAGCTGGTGTAATCTCAACTACTGAGCATAACTTGATGGCTGCTGCCGAGGGTGAGCACGAGGAGTGGGATGTGCTATACTCGTCGTTTGCTGAGACGGCAATGGCTGAGGGATTCTCGAAGGTTGCCCTTACATTCAAGTATGTCGCTGAGGTTGAGAAGGAACACGAACGACGCTACCTAAAACTGCTTAGCCGACTTACGGATGGCGACTTCTTCCGTCGCGATGGTGAGATTGTATGGCAGTGCCGCAACTGCGGTTATATTGTCAAGGCTCGTATGGCTCCAAAGCTCTGTCCATCGTGCGAGCACGAACAAAAGTATTTCGAGCCGATGGCGGATAACTATTAAACGAATAGGGCTAATGCACAATGTGTTTAGCCCTATTATATTTACTCTTTATTAAAGTAGTTGTAGAGTATTAGTGCCTTGCTTTTGCCTATGCATTCAGCGAGTTCGTCGATGCTTGCACGGCGTATGTTGGCTACGCTCTTGAATCTCTTGAGTAGTGCCTCGCGACTCTTCTGTCCAATACCCTTAATGTCGTCGAGCTCGCTGGTGAGGAAGCTGTTACTACGTTTAAGTCTGTGGAATGTGATTCCGAATCGGTGTGCCTCATCGCGGATATGACAAACAACTTTAAGTGGCTCGCCAGTACGGCTTAGATAGTAGGGCATTGGGTCGCCAGGGAAGAATATCTCCTCGAGGCGTTTTGCAAGGCCTACAATGGGTACACGCTTCTCGATGCCGAGTTCCTTGAGTACTCCGTAGGCACTAGAAAGCTGACCCTTGCCACCATCCACGATGATGAGGTCGGGAAGTTCGCTGCCTTCTGCTAGGAGGCGTGAATAGCGGCGGTGGACAATCTCTCGCATCGAGGCAAAGTCATCGGGGCCCTCCACGGTTTTGATGTTGAAGTGGCGGTACTCGCTACGTGCTGGTTTGCCATTGCGGAAGACGACGCACGAAGCAACGGGGTTTGTACCCTGAAGGTTGGAGTTGTCGAAGCACTCGATGTGGCGTGGTTGGTGCTCTAGGTGGAGCTCCTTACGCATAGCCTCCATAACTCTATCTGTGTGACGCTCGGGATTCTTAATCTCGAGATTTTTCATTATCTCGGCACGGTATAGTCGTGCATTACGCTTCGAAAACTCTATGAGCTGGAGCTTATCGCCACGCTTTGGGCAGGTGATGGTTACCTTGTCGAATATAGGCGAAGCTGCTGGAATGTATTCCACGATTATCTCGCGTGATAGTGTGCCGATGATATTGTCTACAATATGTTCTATCGCCTTTGCGAGTAGCTCCTCGGGTTGGTTGTCGATGCCGACGCTCAGACGTACGGTCTGCACCGCTGTGATTGAACCGTTCTCGATGCGTAGGTAGTTGCAGTAGGCTATGTCGTCGTCGGGCAGTATGGTGAAGACGTCGCAATTCTCAATCTTGGAGCTTACGACCACGGACTTTGCCTGGTACTTCTCGAGTGTTACAAGTGCCTGCTTGTATTTCTCGGCACGCTCGAAGCGTAGCTCCTCGGCCTCGCGATACATCTCTGTTGTGAGCCATTGGCGTACGGGGCGAAGGTCGCCCTTGAGTATCGAGCGGACAAGGTCGATATGTTTGTTGTACTCCTCTTCGCTCTCCTCACCAATGCAAGCACCCTTGCAGTTGCCTATGTGGTACTGCAAGCAAGTTGTATATTTACCTGAAGTGATATTTTTGTTGCTAAGTGCTAACTTGCATATTCGTAGAGGTATTACCTCGCGGATAAAGGCAAGAATTGAACGCTGTACGCTTATAGATCCGTAGGGACCAAAGTATTCCGAACCATCGCGAATAAGCTCGCGTGTGGATTCGACGCGAGGAAATGGCTCGCGACGAATAACAATCCAAGGGTAAGTCTTGTCATCCTTGAGAAGAATGTTGTAGCGGGGTTGCAGCTTCTTGATTAGCGAATTCTCGAGTAGTAGGGCATCTTGCTCGCTGTCGACCACGATGTGGCGAATGTCAACGACTTGTCTCACCATCACTCGTAGCTTTGCCGAGTGGTCGCGGCTCTCAACAAAGTAGGATGACACACGACGCTTGAGCGACTTTGCCTTACCTACATAGATAATCGTGCCCTTGCTGTCGACAAACTGATAAACGCCTGGCGATAATGGTAGTGCGGCTACCTGCGTACGAATATGTTCCTTAATTGTTGGGTTCATATTGCAAAGATAACAAATTTTCGAAAAATGTTACGTAAAAATTTGGAGGTTTAAAAATTATATCTACCTTTGTAGTGTATTACATAACTAATACACCGAATAATTAATCAAAACTCGCTTAAACTGGAGCAAATTAAGAACCATTAAATATATATAAGTATGATTACAACACACTCTCTTTCGTTTGGATACTCGTCGTCGCACCAGGTGCTGACGAATATCTCCCTATCGCTCGACAAGGGTCATATTCACGGCTTGTTGGGTTGTAATGGTATTGGTAAGACCACGCTACTAAAGCTCATCTGTGGTATTATGCGTCCGCAGCGAGGTGAGGTGCGTGTGTCGGGTATCGATCCATTTGAGCGTGATGTTAACATAATGCGTGAGCTGATGATCATCCCTGAGGAGTTTGATCTTCCAAATATCTCGCTCGAGAGGTATGCTGCCGTTACTTCGCCATTCTATCCTAAGTTTGATAAGGGGCAGATGTTGGGCTATTGTCAGGAGTTTCACGTTAACCCAGCAGAGCGTCTCCACTCAATGTCGATGGGTCAGCGTAAGAAGGCATATCTTGCGTTTGCTCTTGCTTGTAATGTGAATATGCTTCTTCTCGATGAGCCTACCAATGGTCTTGATATCCCATCAAAGAGCACGTTTCGTCGTCTGTTGGCTGGTTATGTTAGCGATGAGCGAACAGTAGTGATCTCGACCCACCAGGTGGCAGATGTCGACCAGTTGCTCGATAGTATCGTAATTCTCGATGAGCTTGGTGTGGCACTCAATGCTACTACATCGGAGATCTGTCGCAAGCTCAAGTTCGGTCGTGCTGAGGAGGGAGACAAGGTGCTCTACTCGGAGCGTACTATTCAGGGTGATATGGCCGTTACGCTAAATGAGTATGAGGAGGACTCATCGCTCAATATCGAGCTTTTGTTTAATGCTGCGACGGCTAATCGCCACGCTATTGCTGCAATCTTTAATAAGTAGAATTATGAAAAGCTTTTCTTTAAGTAGAGTGTTACAGTATGCTCGTTATCATTATACTACTATGCAGAGTAAGTATATGGTGAGGCTGCTGTTGTTGGTTGGTTTGCCACTGTTCATTGGTGTACTTGATAGAAATGTGGTTAATACTACAGAGGTGTCGGCTGTTGTTTGCTTTTTTGCCTCGTTTGGCGTTGCTTCGTTGTGTGTGCACCCTATGCGTGATAGGGGGCAAAAGATTCTTGAGATGGGTGTGCCTGTGTCAAATGAGGAGCGAATGGCCTTCTTTCTACTTAACTTGGGGGTCATCTATCCGCTTATTGCCCACATTGCCGCCTTTGTTTTAGCCTTGCTTGTGTCATTGTTAGACCAGTATAGCTATTGTCTGGGAGATATACTGCGAGAGCTGCACGACTGTGGCTATGGTGATTGGTGGTTCTATGTTACTATTCAGTTCTTTGCCGCAGGAACGCTGCTTATCAATCTACTTGCACGCCGCAGTGTATTCATCGCATATCTTATTGCTTTCTTTAGCTTTATTGCGTTGTTCTTGAGTGTGAGTTGGGTTCTTGGTCTGTTGTCAGAGATGGGTGTTGTCTTAAATAACACAATCTATATCACTCCGCAGATGTTTGAGGATGTTGTCGAGCCGATTATAAAGGTTGTCTACTCTCTCTTGCCAGCGTGTATCTATGCTGTGTGCTATGTAGTTAGTCGTAAACGTCAAATGAAGTGGTAGTTATGATGAGTTATATAAAAGATTTGTTTAACCTATTTCGTAAGCACTATGTCGAGAATGTGAAGTTTTATTCGCTTCTTGCTTTGCAGATTTTTGGTGTGCCTCTGCTTCTCGCTGTATTGAGTCGTTCGGCGGTAAATGCAGTGACAATTAGCCTATCTCTCATCTGCCTGAGTATGCTCCTTGTGGTCCATTTCTCGGTTAAGGATATGCGTAGTCGCTACACATATATGCTTGCAAATACCCTGCCTGTTAGTCTGGGTGTACGTTACGGATTTATTCTGCTCAACTCTACAGTAGTGCTGCTTGTTGGTTTTGTGGCGTTGTACCTCCCGTCGTTGGGGTTATCGTGCTGGTTGTTCCCCATTGGCGAAAGTTTTGAGTGGGTGTTGGATACAGCATTCTTTCATAATTATACAGTATTTGTGAATGTCCTTGCTACTCACGCTCTGATTCTTATTGTGAATGTTCTTGTTCGCAAACGCCCTATTGTAGGCTACGTTCTGGCAGCTTTGGCTATGGCGGCTGTGAGCTTTTATGTGAGGAAAAATGTCGATTTCGAGTATCGAGATGCGGTTATGATGTGGATCTATATTGTGACCATCGTTGCGTCGTGGATTGGATGCTACTTCTTGCTTCGTAAATTTCAATATAAGGGTTAGTGTATGATGCAGTTTTCAGATGATAAGCCTATTTGGCGACAGATATATGAGCTCATTGCGATGCGTATTCTTTCGGGAGAGTGGCTCGAGGGTGAGCGTATTGTCTCGGTACGCGAGATGGCTCAGGAGGTGGGTGTGAACCCTAATACGGTGATGCGTAGCTACGAGAAGTTGGAGGGTGATGGTATCATCTTCAATCGTCGTGGTATTGGCTTCTTTGTCTCGGAGGGGGCAAAGGAGCATATTAGGCAACTCGAGCGTCAGAAGTTTATGGACGAGGAGCTGCCAAAGCTGCGTGAACGCCTCTCGCTGCTCGGTATTACAATTGAAGTAAAGTAGTAATTAACCTTAATAAACCTTAAAAATATGAAAAAGTTACTGTTTGTTGCTGTGTGCTCTGTGCTCCTTGCTACATCGTGCATTAGAGTTGTTACAAGTAGTGTGGTAGGTAGTGGTCAGGTGACTACTACAGAGATGAACTATAATGCTGCAGGCGTGGAGTCTCTTGTTCTTTCGTCGGGTTTTGATGTAGTCTTTGATAAGGCAGTAGAGCCAGGTGTTGTGCAGATTAAGACCCACGAGAATATTGTGGAGTATGTCGTGGTAGAGGTCTCTGACGGCTCGCTTGAGATTAAGATGAAGCCTAATGTTGCCTGCAATGCAGAGGTGCTTGAGGCACGCCTTTCGCCTGAGGGTTTCAATATTTTTGCCGTCTCGGGAGGTGCTGACTTGAGTAGTGTAGAGCCATTGCAAGTTGGTGCTGATGTGATCTTTGCAGCGTCGGGAGGTGCAGATATTGATTTGTCGCTCTCTTGTATGAATCTTGTCCTCGCGGTGTCGGGAGGTGCAGATGTTGATTTTCAGCAGTTAAATGCCAACGATATCAAATTGGCGGTATCGGGTGGTGCAGATGTCGAGATGCGTGGTGCTTGCAATGCCCTCGAGGCAGATGTCTCTGGTGGTGCTGATGTGGAGCTTGGTGGTTTGCGAGCAAAGAGTGTCGTGGCTAATGCTTCGGGAGGTGCTGACTTAGAGGTCTATGCAACAGATTCGTATGAGCTTAATGCCTCGGGTGCTGCCGATATTGAATATTATGACACGGGAGCAAAGGTCGATGCTGATTCGTCCTCGGCTTCAGATATTACTGTGGCAAGATAGCCTCGATTTGGCCTCGTGAAGTACTAAAGTGAAAGATGTTTTGCGTCTTTCACTTTTTTTTACTATCTTTACGCCCTACACACATATAACGAAGGTATGAAAACAGGAGAAATGCAGACGCTCACGGTAGAGCGAATTTCAGATTATGGCCTCTATCTTGGCGATGGCGAGGGTGGCGAGGTGTTGCTTCCTAACCGCTTTACAAAGCTCGATATGAAGCCTGGTGATCAGGTGAGCGTGTTCGTATATCACGACTCGGAAGATCGTCTCGTGGCATCAACTGAGACTCCACTTATCAAGGTGGGTGAGGTGGCTGCACTCGAGGTTGTGGATAAGAGTATCCACGGTGCGTTCCTTGACTGGGGACTCTCGGGCAAGCACCTCTTCTTGCCAAATCGTAATCAGCAGGGTGCTGTGTTGGCAGGCCACAAAACAGTGGTCTATATGTATGTTGACGACCGCACTGGCCGTTGCGTGGCTACAAACAAGATTAAGCCATTTATCCATAACGAGGGGCCACTCACGGTTGCTGTGGGTGACGAGGTTGATGTCTTGGTGGCATTTGAGACTCCTATTGGCTTCCGCGTGGTTATCGACAATCGCCACTGGGGTATGATCTACAAGAATCAGCTCTTCCGTCCTATTCGCGTGGGTGATCGCTCGCGTGGCTGGGTGCGTAAGATTACCGAAGATATGCGTATCGACGTGAGCCTTCAGCAGACTGGCCTTGCTGAGGTGGAGACCTCTGTGGTGAAGCTCGAAGCACTGCTCCGCGAGAATGGAGGTGTGTTGTCGGTAAATGACAAGAGCGACCCTCAGGATGTAGCTCGCCTTACAGGTATGAGTAAGAAGGTCTTTAAGCGTGCTTTGGGTATGTTGCTCAAGGCTGGTAAGGTTGAGCAGACTGAGATAGGTATTAAGTCCAAGAAGTAGGCAATGGCTCAGGGTACGGCAGAGAGAGTCTCGTTAGAGGCGAGCGACAACTTCGTCTATCAGCGTTCACGCTTGGCATACGTCGAGGCGGCAAAGATTGTCTCGGGACGCGTGCTCGAGATTGGTACGGGTACAGGCTATGGTGTAGATATCATAGCTCCTAATGTTGCGGAGTTCGTGACACTCGACAAGTTTCGCTCATCGTGTGTCGACTCTTTGCCATCAAACGTCAGATTTATAGAGGCTAAGGTGCCGCCACTTCCATTTGAGGATGAGACGTTCGACTATGTTGTCTCATTCCAGGTCATTGAGCATATTAAGCGTGATAGGCTCTTTGTCGAGGAGGTTATGCGAGTGTTGCGACCAGGTGGAAAGTTTATTGTGAGCACGCCAAACAGGTCTATGTCGCTAACGCGAAATCCTTGGCACGTTCGTGAGTATACGGATGAAGAGCTGCTGGGGTTGCTCTCAAAGTTTTCGAGTGTTGAGCAGCTCGGCGTTGCAGGAAATGAACGTGTATGGGACTACTATCGCCATAATGCTGAGTCCGTGCGTCGCATTATGCGATTCGACGTGCTGCGTATGCAGTGGTGGCTGCCACGATGGGTGCTGCAGATTCCGTACGATATTATGAATCGTCTCAATCGTCGCAAGCTGCATAGCCAAAATCGAGAGCTTACTGAGTCAATCGAGATGAATGACTATAAGTTGCAAGATGTTGACAAAGATTGTTTTGATTTGTTTTATGTTGCAACTAAGTAGATATGAAACAGCGTGTAGCCATAGTTCAGCGAGATATCACTTGGCTCGATATCGATTCCAATTTAACGTCCCTTGAGACTATGTTACAGGGTGTCGAGGCAGATGTCGTTGTGCTTAGCGAGATGTTTCAAACAGGCTTTGTAACTAACCCTTGCGATGTAGAGGATGGCGGTCGTACGCTCGAGTGGATGAGACGAATGGCAAAGCGTCTTGATGCTGCTATTGTGGGCTCGTGGAGTGTGAAGGTTGGAAATGGGTATCGCAACAGGATGCACTTTGTGTGTCCTTCGGGTGAGGTGGCCTATTACGATAAGTGGCACCTCTTCTCCGTTGGTGGCGAGGCTGAACACTACACTCGAGGTCACGAGCGTCGGGTTGTTGAGTGGCGAGGTGTGCGTTATCTTTTGGCCATCTGCTACGATCTGCGTTTCCCGGTGTGGAGCCGTCAGCGTGGCGACTATGATGCTGTGATATACTCGGCTCTTTGGCCATCACCGCGACGTGCCGTGTGGCAGACGTTGCTAAAGGCTCGAGCTATCGAGAATCAGGCATACGTGATTGGCGTTAACCGTGTTGGCGATGAGCCGACGTTGAAATATTCGGGTGATTCGGCCGTTGTTGACTATCGAGGCATCTGCATTGCGGAGTGTGAGGATAGAGAGTGTGTGGCTTATGCAGAGCTTGATATGGATGCACTTAATGCATTTAGAATCAAGTTTAATGTATCGGCCGATGCTGATGAATTTACGATGAAATAAAACTACTAATATGAGCTGGAACGAAATAGTATTACTACTTGCCTCAGGAGTGCTTGTGGGCATAATAAATACACTTGGTGGTGGTGGCTCGGTGATAACGATGTCGCTGTTTATGGCGATGGGAATGCCTATTGGTATTGCCAATGGAACAAACCGTATCGCTGTGCTTATGCAGAACTTTTCGGCAACGGTGGCCTTCTTACGCAAGGGAATGCTTCACGTTCGTAGTGGAGTGCTGTTGTCGCTGCCTGCGATTATTGGTAACATTTTCGGTGCTATGGTGGCTACTGAGGTGAGCGACTCGGTTTTTAAGATATGTCTCAGTGTGGTGCTCGCAATTATCCTTGTCTATCTGCTCCTAGGTAAAGATAATGAGCAGGTGACAGGTGGTCACGGTCTGAAAATCAAGTGGTGGCACTATCTGCTATTCTTTATTATTGGTTTCTATGGTGGATATATCTATATCGGTCTTGGCTTCTTGATTTTGGCCATCGCGATATGGACTATGAAACT
>JAFYSI010000089.1 GCA_017559425.1 Alistipes sp. | reverse complement strand
CTCATTGCACTCCATTGCACTCCATTTCACACCATTGCAAAACCCGCATCATTTGGGAGACGGGAGCATTTATCAAAATGACATCTGACATCGACGCCGAAATAACGCCGAAAAAAATGATAAAATAAGTATGATTGGTGATAAGTTGGTTTTATCATAAAAAAAGCAAAGGTGCTCATTTTGAGCACCTTTGATAACTTATGATAATCAATGATATACAGCGTTTACTTTCCGATGCAGAACTTGGAAAATATTGAGTGGAGGATGTCGTCGGAGGTGATTTCGCCAGTGATCTCGCCGAGGTGGTGGAGAACTTGGCGGATATCCTCGCTGATAAGCTCTGCTGAGAGGTTGTTGTTGATAGCTGTACGGGCCATCGAAAGAGCCTCGCTTGCACTTTTGAGTGCGTCATAGTGTCGCATATTTGATACCACGACACTATTGGCATTTAGCTGTGAGGTGTCGACTGTGGAGCGGAGAACTTCGCGAAGTCTATCTATGCCACGGCCCTGCTTTGCAGAGATGCATAGTGGCTTGTTAGATACTGGTAAGTCGCTTGAGGTGAGCTTGTCTATCTTGTTTATTATTTGGATATATGATTGTCCATCCTTGAGCTCGATGTTTTGGAACTCTGGATTGTCGGCAGTGGTGAGGTGGAGTACTACGTGGGCATTGTCGATGGCTCGATATGTTCGAGTTATACCCATCTGCTCGAGCTGATCATCCGTTGTTCTAAGGCCTGCAGTATCGACAAAACGGAAGCGGATGCCGTCTATGATTGTTGTGGCCTCGATGGTGTCGCGAGTAGTTCCCGCAACATCAGATACCATAGCTCTATCATCCTCTATAAGGGCGTTAAGCAGTGTGCTCTTGCCTACATTTGGCTCGCCAACGATGGCCACGTTAACTCCATTTTTTATGGCGTTTCCTACGCTAAATGATGCGATTAGCATTGCTACCTGCTTCTCGACTTCAGCAAGAATAGCTCTAAGCATTGAGCGGTCGGCAAACTCCACATCCTCCTCCGAGAAGTCAAGCTCCAACTCGAGTAGAGAACATAGTCTCAGTAGCTCGCCACGAAGCTCTTGTAGCTTTGCTGAGTATCCGCCACGCATCTGCGTTGTGGCTATATTATGTGACCAGCGTGAGTCTGAAGCGATGATGTCGGCAACAGCCTCAGCACGGCTAAGATCCATTTTGCCAGCGAGAAATGCTCGGCGTGTGAACTCTCCGGCAGTAGCCATCTTTGCCCCATAGCCAATGGCAATACGCAACACCTCGGAGCATATATGCTCCGAGCCGTGGGTAGTTATCTCAACCGTATCGTCGCCTGTATATGAGTTCGGTGCACGGAACAGAGCCACTACAACATCGTCAACCACGCAGCCATCTTCATTGCGGATGGTGCCATAGTGAAGTGTGTATCCCTCGGCTTCGGCGAGCTTACGTCGACCACGAAACATCTTGTCGGCAATCTCGATTGCCTGGCTGCCACTGAGGCGTATTACAATAGTAGCACCGCCCGTAGCAGTCGCTGGGGCGATGATAGTTGTTGATGTCTCTGTGATGTTGTGTAGCATAGTGCTTGGTTATTTGCCTGACACCTTTAGTTTTTGGCCGAGCTGCAAGGCGTTAGGGTTGGAGATGCCGTTCCACTCCATAAGTTTCTTAACTGTAGTGCCATATTTCGAGGCAATAGAGCTCAGCGTATCTCCCTTGCCCACAGTGTGAGTCTTTGAGCTTGATGATGAACCTGAACCCGACTTCGATGTTGTAGTACCCACCTTGAGTTTCTGTCCGAGCTTGAGTGCGTCGGGATTCGAGATGTTGTTCCACGATATGAGCTGCTTGACAGTAGTGCCGTACTTGCGAGCAATTGAACCGAGAGTGTCGCCCTTTGCCACGGTGTGATACTTTGGAGTTGCCTTTGGCTGCTGAGACTGAGACTGTTGCTGAGGTGTTACCTCCTTACGCTTTGCCTCAAGGTTGGCGTGGACAACAAACTCCTTTAGATATATCGAGTCCTTGGCATAAATCTCCTGCTCGTGCTCGAGATACTCGCAAATATTCTCAACGGGGAGTGTCAGGGCATACTGCTTATATGTTGCGGGGATGATGTTGAGAAGATACTGTGGGTTGAGCATCTTAAGTACCTCTAAGTCAACACCGATTGTCGATGATACCTGCTCGAGGTGCAACGGACGATTAATCATAATCGTGTCAATGGCAAGAGGCATTGGAGGTACAGGCACGTCGATGCCGTGTGCCTTGTGGTAGGCAAAGGCGTATGTAGCACCCATATAGAGTGGAACATACTGACGTGTTTGCTCGTGGAGATGTTCGTAGACATCCCAGAACGAGCCCTTGAAATTTTTGGGATCGCCACCAGCACGGACTATAGCCTTGTTTACATTACCAGGACCAGTGTTGTAAGCTGCAAGTGCGAGTGTCCAGTCGCCATACATATCGTAAAGACGCTTGAGTAGTTTACACGCCGCCTGTGTTGAGAGTAGGGGATCGCATCGCTCGTCAACAAGAGAGTTGATCTCCAGGCCAAACTCCTTGCCTGTGAATGGCATAAACTGCCAGAGACCTCTTGCACCAGCACTCGATAGTGCCAATGGGTTGAGTGCCGACTCGATGACGGCAAGCGTACGAAGCTCGATAGGTAGTCCAGCCTTGATAAGCTCCTCTTCGAACATTGGGAAGTAGAAGTATGCAAGGCTCATAATTGGAGCGTAGTATGCTGTGGCAAAACGCTCGATGGCACTACGCACCTCGGCATTGTACTTGAGAGGTACTGGCGAGAATAGAGCCTCGAGGCGTGCGATATAAATTGAGTCTTTGTTTGTTGTCGGATTATCCTTTGCAAGACGCTCTGAGAGCTTTAGATAGTCGTTGAAGTAGCGGTCGTAGGCCTTTTGGGTGCTCGATGCACGCCACATAGCGAGTACAGAGTCAATCTGTTGTGGGGTGTTTGGTCGAACGTGACGTATGGGCATATCGTGGGACGCCTCAACCGATGAGATGTCACTCTCGCTGCCAGGATAGGTCTTTGTAGCCTTTGGTGAGGTGACAGATGCAACACCGCTCTTTGATCTGTGTGTTGAATCCTGCTCTCCCGTGGCATTCTCTATCTTGCGTCGTTTGGGATTGTCGTCGCCATACGAGGCGTGGCTATATACCGATGTTGTCGTTAACAACAGTGTGGTAAGCAGCAAGCCTTTAAGTTGGGGTATATTCATAGTAGCTAAAATTTCACGTTCAAGTTAAGACCAAACGTAGGCTTTGTCTGGATTGTTGTCGTTCCGATGAATGGCTCAACGTTCACAGCAAGATCGTCTGAGATGTCGAAGTCCTTGAGGTGGGCATCGACGTGGGCATCAATGATATTGAGAATGTAGACACCTGCAGTGAGCAAGATACACAAGTCGCGGTTACGTCGATAGCTATCCTTGAGGTTCTTGAGGAAGTTTGAGGCGTATGCTCCTCTAAACTCATCGGCAGAACCGTTAGGATACTTCTCGGGATTCTTCTCGTAGTCCACGCGGAGTGAATATGCGGTCTTGAAACGTTGATAACCTCGGTTGTTCCAGTCGATGGTGTAGATCGTAGAGGCCATACCACCGATGATGATAGGCACACGCCAGTAGCTCTTGTTGTAGATCTGACCCGCACCCGGACAGATTGTCGATAGAGTAGTCGCCTTCTTAATGTGCGACACCTCGTTTGTGAAGTAGTTGATGGCGGCGTCGCCGATGAAGTAGATGTAGGTAGCAATGGCTACGCCTGCATAGATTTGTTGGAGGGTGTTGTGGCGGATAAGCTGTGTCTGTATCTCGTCGAGCTCTGGGATACGGAAATATCCGTGGTCGATGAGGTATTGGTCGTATTGTGCCTTGATAGGTGTGTATTTCTTATGCTCGAGTGCAAACATCGTAGTGGCGGCACCTACTACGGGGTAGAGGATGCCTAGTTTCCAATACTGCTTGTTGTAGATCTGGCCGAAGCCAGGGAGTGGCACTGAGAGCCAACACATACGCGAGAGTCCCATCGAGTCGCTGATGAATGGAGTACGCTCCTCGCCACGACGATTGAGATGGATGCGTCGACCATCGGGAGCAATACTATCACCCTTGCTAATCGTCAGTGAGTCGCGGTGAAGGCGTGTTGCGATAACCTTGCGTAGTGAGTCACGCGAAGTCTCGCTAAACGAGGCATAGTTGCTATGTGTGCCACGAGCAATAGAGTCGATAACGCCGAAGTAGAGCGAGTCGCGACGTGCTGCAGCAGCAACCCTCTCACGAAGGAGTGCTGCTGAGTCGATAGGCACGAGTGTTCCCTGGTTAATCTGGCGAATGTTTCCTCGCTGACTTGCTCTGCTATAGACCTGTGCCGATGACGATGTTGCAAAAAGCAGGATGCTCGCCATAAGCAGGGTGATGGTTATTATGACTCTTTTAAGCTTCATATTTCTACGTTTAACGAACAAATCTCTAAATTATTTTACTCGCTCTAAGCGGTTGATGAGTTGCTCAATATCCTGATCTCCAGCACATTCAATGGTAATGCGGCAGCTGCCGTTCTTGGCACGCTTGATCGAGAAGTTCTGCGAAAATACTCGTTCAAGCTCGTCGACAAGCTGCGAGTAGCTCTCTGGATACTCCTCATCCTCTGCTGTGTTGCTTCTCTTTGGTGTCTCGCTAAGTTTGCGAGCCAAGAGCTCCATCTGGCGGACAGAGAGGGCCTTCTTAATACACTTCTTCAATGCTTTGAGCTGCTCCTCGGGGGCGATGCCAGCAATTGCCTTGGCGTGGCCCATAGTGATGATACCCTCCTTGAGTGCAAGCTGCACCTCGGATGGGAGGTTGAGAAGACGCATATAGTTCGATACTGTAGAGCGTTTCTTGCCAACCTTCTCGGCCATAGCCTCCTGCGTAAGACCGCACTCGTCGATAAGGCGCTGCATACCGAGGGCAATCTCTATGGCATTGAGGTCCTGACGCTGAATATTCTCAACAAGGGCCATTGCGTGGAGATTCTCATCGTCCACCTCGCGTATATATGCAGGGAGAGTCTCGAGACCAGCACGCTGTGATGCACGCCAGCGACGCTCACCACTGATGATTGTGTATTTGCCATCGTTGCGACGCTTAAGGGTGATTGGCTGAATCACACCGAGCTGCGAGATAGAGTCGGCGAGCTCAGTGAGGGCCTCCTCGTCGAACTCGGTACGAGGCTGAAGAGGGTTAGGGAAGATGTCGGCAATGGCTACCTCCGCCATCTCGGACATAGGTTTGCTCTGCTGCGTAGGTGTTATATCTCCGAAGATAGCGTCTAAGCCACGACCTAATCCTCGCTTCTTGGGCATTGTTGTCATATCTAAATCTGTCGTTTAATTCTCTACTTGTTGCGGTTACGCTTGATGAACTCGCGTGCTAAGTTAAGGTAGTTGACCGAGCCTGTGGCTGCTGCGTCGTACAACATCACTGGCTTGCCGTGCGATGGTGCCTCGCCAAGACGGATGTTACGTTGGATGATGGTCTCATAGGCCAACTCGCCAAAGTGCTCACGCACCTCGCTTACCACCTGGTTGTTTAGGCGGTTACGCATATACATTGTAAGCACAAAGCCCTCGATCTCTAACTCAGGATGGAGGCGGCCTTTGACCATCTTGATGGTGTTGAGCAACTTGCTCAAACCCTCAAGGGCAAGGTATTCGCACTGAACGGGCACAAGCACAGAGTCGGCGGCGGTGAGGATGTTGACAGTAGTAAATCCGAGCGATGGTGAGCAGTCGATGAAGATGTAGTCGAACTTATCTCGCACAGAGTCCACAATGCCCTTGATGATGCGGTGGGCATTCTCCATTGTTGGGAGCTCAGTGTCGGCTGCTACAAGGTTGATTGATGAAGGGAGCAACCACAACTTCTTGATATCCTCGCTATGCTGAATAACCTCCTCGGCAGTCGCCTCGCCCACGATGCATTCGTAGATACCCTTAAGGTTGATGTCGAAACCAAGTCCCGAGGTGGCATTTGCCTGGGGGTCTGCGTCGATGAGTAGCACCTTTTTGCCGAGTAGGGCTACTGAGGCTGCGAGGTTGATGGCTGTGGTGGTCTTACCCACGCCGCCCTTCTGATTTGCTAAAGCAACAACTTTTGCCATATTGCGTCTTAACTCTTTTTTCTCGTTTTGAATATATCGTGCAAATTTAATAATTTTTATCTGAAAAGCGATGATATCCGAGGAAAAAAAGCTACCTTTGTTCGATTTTTGTTGCCTATGTCGTTGATGACTTGGGAGATGCGTATTACGACTAAAAATGTGTGCTATGAGCAACCTGTTGAAGTGTTTTAGAGATATTATTGCCGTGGTGGCAATTGTTATCGTTGCCTTCGTCGTCTCTGGTCTTGTGGTGAGAGCAGTGGATATCGCTAATGGGGATGTTCGATTCCTGGTCTCATATGTCGTGCCTATGACGATTATGCTCGTTGGAATTTTGCTTTATAAGTGGTTGGTTATTAAGCCTAAAGAGCTTACAATGTGCAGTATTCGAGGCCTCAATCCTACGGTCCATATTTGGGGATTGCTGCTGCTCATAGCCTTGGCCATTGTGCTCCTTCCGCTAATGCAACTTCTGCCATCCGAGCCAAGGGATATACCCTCTGGTGTGTGGGGTGTGGTGACGCTAATCTTTGTTGCTCCTATTTTCGAGGAGTTAATCTTCCGTGCTGGTATCTTTTCGATTGTTAGCGACACTTGTCGTCCTACTGTGTCGGCCCTTGTTTCATCTCTTCTCTTTGGTGTGATGCACGGTGAGGTTGCAGTAGCTATCGAAGCCTTCTTGGCGGGTATGATTTTTAGTTATGCCTACATACTTACGCAGTCGATTGTTGCACCTATCATCCTCCATATTTTCAACAATATAGTAGCCTATGTTTTGCTGCAATTCACCTACCAAGATTATACAATTAACGACCTTGTATTATCTCTTGAATCATTTGATATAATCTATGCCATATCGTTGGCTGTGTTGATGTTAGGTATTGTCCATATTGCTGTGATATACCGCCGTGCTGATGAGTTAATTAAAGAAGGTAAGACTCTTAGAGATATGGCTCCAGATAAGGGAATAGAGAAAGAGTAGCTATGTAAATACCGACCAAGTGATTGGTCGGTATTTTTTTTGTTGCATATAAATAGTATGGGTGACTAAAGTGGGGAATATCCACATTAGCCACCCTTACTATTAGCCTAAGTCAGAGATTAGAGCAAAGCGTCGATCTTAGCCTTGAGCTGCTCCTTAGTAGCTGCACCTACGTGCTTGTCTACCTGCTTGCCATCCTTAAGGAAGACAATAGTAGGAACGTTGCGAATCATAAACTGAGCAGCAACCTCGTCGCCCTCCTCTACGTCGCACTTGCCAATCAATACCTTACCATCATACTCCTCAGAGAGCTCGTCGATGATAGGGGCTACCATACGGCAAGGACCACACCAAGTTGCCCAGAAATCGATAACTACTGGAAGGCTCTGAGCCTTAACCTCAGCAAAATTCTCATTGTTAATCTTAAGTGCCATAACTTTAAGTTTTAAGTGTTAAATGTTTAAAAAATAGTTAAATTCGTTATTGTCTAAAAACTCCATAAACTCGGTGGTTGGTGCCACACGGTACTTTTTGGAGCTAAGTTTTATCTTTACGTTGTTCGTCTTATCGATAATCACGAACGAGAGTGTTGCCTTGCCCTTGTTGCTATCGGCCTTCTCGATAATCATCTGCGTGAGCGTTGGACATACCTCGTTGATATCTAGCTCAATGCGTATTGAACTGATGCTCTCCGATACCTCGGCAAGGTGCTGAATAGCGAGAATCTTAAACTCTAACTCCTCAGGCTCGCGATAGGGGCGAGGCTGTACACGGCCACGAATAAATAGGAAGTTGTTCTGCTCAATAAGCATACCCATTCGCTCGTAGTCCTTGCTGAAGAGCGTAAACTCGTGGCTTGTATTGTAGTCCTCAAGCACAAAGCGAGCATAGCGACGACCATCCTTTGTCGACATTGGTGTCACGCTGGTAACAACACCTGCAACTGATACCTCCGTACCCTTGAGTGGTGTGAGGTCCTGCATAGCTGCGAGGTCGGCACCACACATTCGCTTGATGATAAAGCCAAAGCGGTCGAGAGGGTGTGACGACATATAGAGTCCAATTACCTCGCGCTCCTTATTAAGTATTGTGAGGTTATTCCAATCCTCGGCCACGGGAACGCGTGGAGGCTGGATGTTTCCTCCTCCATCACCTGCCATACCGAAGAGGCTCTGCTGTGCATTCTGCTTCTCCTGCTGAATACGCTGTCCGTAACGCACCAACTGGTCGAGATATTGTACGCCCGACTGATCGGTAGCAAAGAATCGCGAACGGTTGAAGTCGATGAGCGAGTCAAAACCTCCAGCAAAGGCGATGTTTTCCAAGCATTTGCGGTTTACTGTAGAGTAGTTGATACGCTCCATAAAGTCGTAGATATCCTTGAATGGGCCATTCTCCTTACGCTCGCGAATAATCGACTCTGAAGCTGCCTCACCAACACCCTTGATTGCTGCAAGACCAAAGCGGATGTCACCCTTCTTGTTGGTTGAGAACTTAATCTGCGACTCGTTGACATCGGGACCAAGAACGTCGATACCCATACTCTTGCACTCGGTCATATAGGCCGTAACCTGCTTGATCTCGTTAAGGTTTCGGCTGAGTACTGTCGCCATATACTCAGAGGGGTAGTGGGCCTTGACGTATGCCGTCTGGTAGGCTACCCACGAGTAGCAGGTTGCGTGCGACTTGTTGAAGGCGTATGATGCAAACTTCTCCCAATCTGCCCAGATCTTCTCGAGAACCTTCTCGTCGTGGCCATTCGACTTGCCGCCAGCGATAAACTTAGGTTTTAGCTCATCAAGCTTCGACTTGATCTTCTTACCCATTGCCTTACGCAGGGTGTCGGACTCGCCTCGAGTAAAGTTTCCCAAGAGGCGAGACAAAAGCATCACCTGCTCCTGGTAGACCGTAATTCCATAGGTGTCCTTCAAGTATCGCTCCATAATTGGGATATCGTACTCGATAGGCTTACGACCGTGCTTACGGTCGATGAAGTCTGGGATATAGTCCATAGGACCTGGACGGTAGAGTGCGTTCATCGCGATAAGGTCCTCAAAAGTAGAGGGCTGCAACTCACGCAAATACTTCTGCATACCAGGCGACTCAAACTGGAACGTACCTATGGTTCCTCCCTTGCAGTATAGGTCGTATGTCTTTTTATCGTCAATCGGAATGTTGTCGATATCAATATGCACACCGTGGGTCTGTTCTACGGTCTCGACAGCATCCTTGATGATTGAGAGGGTCTTGAGGCCGAGGAAGTCCATCTTGATAAGACCTGTATCCTCGATAACCGAGCCCTCATATTGTGTGACGAGCATATTTTCGCCCGTCTCCTTATCTACAGCCGTACTTACTGGCACCCAGTCGGTGATGTCGTCACGACAGATGATAGTGCCGCACGCGTGCACGCCCGTACCTCGCACATTACCCTCAAGCATTTTTGCGTACTTAATGGTGTCGTGCATAATCGGATCCTCAGACTCCTCAGCAGCCTTGAGCTCAGGAACAGCCATAATGGCATTCTGGAGGTTGATTTTGAGCAGCTTATCCTTGTCGTTAGGGTCGGTAATACGATCTGGTACCAACTTGCAGAGCTGGTTCGCTTGAGCAAGTGGAAGCTTCTGGACACGAGCGACATCCTTCAAGGCCATCTTGGTGGCCATAGTGCCGTAGGTGATGATGTGTGCAACCTTCTCCTTGCCATATTTCTGTGTAACCCAGTTGAGCACTCGGCCACGACCATCGTCATCAAAGTCGATATCGATATCGGGTAGTGAAATACGGTCGGGATTCAAGAATCGCTCAAACAGCAAGTCATATTTGATTGGGTCGATCTGCGTGATTCCCAAACAGTAAGCAACAGCCGAACCTGCAGCAGATCCACGACCTGGACCTACCGACACGTCGAGCTCCTCGCGTGCTGCACGAATAAAGTCCTGCACGATAAGGAAGTAACCAGGGAAACCCATAGTCTTCATAATGTGCAACTCGAACTTTAGTCGCGTAGTGGTCTCCTCGTCGAGCACCTCGCCATAGCGTTTGTGTGCTCCGTCCATAGCGAGCTTTGCAAGATAGTCGGCCTCGAGCTTAATACGATAGAGCTTATCGTAACCACCCAACTTATCAATCTTCTTTTTGGCCTCATTCTCCGACATCACAACATTGCCGTTCTCGTCCTGGGTGAACTCGTCGAAGAGATCCTTCTCGCTATACTTCTGACGATAGCCCTCCTCGGTGCCAAACTCCTCAGGAATTGCAAAGGTCGGCATAATTGGGGCGTGGTCGATGTTGAAGCTCTCGATCTTGTTGCACACCTCTACAGTGTTATCAAGTGCGTCAGGTACATCCTCGAATATGGCGTTCATCTCGGCCGTAGTCTTCATCCACTCCTGCTTAGAGTAGAGCATACGGCGAGGGTCGTCAAGATCTTTTGACGTTCCAAGGCAGATGAGACGGTCGTGAGCCTCGGCGTGTTCCTCCTCCACGAAGTGTACATCGTTGGTGCAGACAAGCTTTACGCCGTACTTGCGTGAGTAGTCGATAAGGTACTCGTTGACACGAGCCTGCTCGACCCACGTCTCGTGGTTGGCACGCTCGACAGTTGCCTTGTGGAGCTGAAGCTCGAGATAGTAGTCGTCGCCGAAGATGCTGCGGTGCCACTCGATGGCTGCCGCTGCCTCGTCGAAACGCTCGCTGCGAATAAGGCGTGGAATCTCGCCACCAAGACAGGCAGAGCAACAGATAAGTCCCTCGTGGTACTTCTCAAGCTCCGCACGGTCGGTACGAGGACGCATATAGAAACCCTCTGTATAGGCCTTCGATACAATCTTGATGAGGTTCTTGTAGCCCTGCATATTTTTTGCCAATAGGATAAGGTGGTAACCACCCTGATCATCCTTGCCCTCCTTGTTGAAGAGTCGGCGGTGGGCAACATAGACCTCGCAACCGATGATTCCCTTAAAGTCGACCTTTGGTGTTGCATCGAGCTCTACACGAGCCTTTGCGAGTGCTGCCGCTGCATCGTCGCCCATTTCGGCTTCTGATGCAGTGCCATTCTCGAGGCGTTCGATGAGCCCTTGTAGCAACTTAAGCTTATCTTTGCGTGCTGAGTTCTTCTTTTTGACATAGTTAAAGAACTCCTTGACACCGAACATATTACCGTGGTCAGTAAGTGCAATACCGGGCATACCGTCGCCAATAGCCTTGTCGACAAGCTTTGAGATGCTTGCCTGGCCATCGAGCAACGAGTACTGACTGTGCACGTGTAGATGTACGAACTGACGCATAGTACGATTTTTGTTCAATTAAAAATAAGTGTACAAATATAGGGATAATTTTTCGTAATAATTTATTCCGAGCAGTGTAATTTTTTAGAAAAAAAGTGTTAACTTTACAAAAACCTATATATTATGACTACAACATCTACAACTTCAGAGGGTTTGGTGATTATCCAGGCTTACAATACATCTATTGAGGCTGAGATTGCCAAGTCTCTTTTGGATAGTGCAGGTATCTTCTGCACGCTTCAGGGTGAATATCTTTCAACAATCTATGCCATCGGAGCATTCCCCACACAACTTCTTGTTCGCAAAGAGGATGTGGAGGAGGCAATGCGACTGCTCGAGGAGATATAGTCGCATATAATCCAGGTTAAGGGGACTTCTTGTTGCTGTGAGGTCGCACGTTGTGTGCGATTTAATTTGTTGTGCCGTCAACTGAATTATGTAGCTATGAAAAGTTTGAAATTTCAAGAAAAAGAGCCAAATAGAATGTTTATTTAGAATAATATATCTATATTTGCATTGTAAAATGTTTTACAAAACAAATTAGTGCAAACGGTATGAGTAAGATAATCGATAGAGAGTATATCGAGCAAAGCATAAGGTCGGAGTTGGCAAAATGGCAAGAGGGTAGTGCGTTATTAGAGTGTGATGATAGTGAATCGAGCGAGGATAATAGTACTCTGCTTGATGCCGAAGAGACGACAAATAGCTTTGTCAGCAGCATCAAAATAGAGCAGAAGGAGGGTAGAGCCAACTGTCCCGTACGACCATTAACAGAGAGGGAGGCAGAGCGTTTTGAGAGTGCTATTGTCAACGGGATAATAGACGGCCACTCCATCGAAGAGCTTGCCAGGAGCTGTTGCTACTCACTCTCAACCTTCAAGCGACGCTTCAGCGAGCAATACTCTCTACCGCCACACCGCTGGATGCTCCTATGTCGTCTGCACTTAGCGAGTCAGATACTTGCCGAAACTAATGAGCCAATATCATCGGTATCACAGATTTGCGGTTTCATTAACAACTCTCACTTCATCGCCACCTTCCGCCGCCACTATGGCATAACGCCCAGACAATACCGTACAAACGAAAAAAGAGATTAGCATCGGCTGATGCTAATCTCTTTCATTTTATCTCATTTTGCGGTCGCAAATATCCATTATCTACTTGTTAACACGATAGTTGCATCTTTGAGTCCCTCGCCACGCACCTTAAGGCGTATATCACCCTGGATGTCGCGGAATGTGCGAATTACGGCGAGAGCCTTACCATTGAATAGCTTCATAGTAGAGCCCTTAAGAGACTCCGAACCTGCAGCATTACCATTGTCCACACCGAAGAGCTCACCAGCACCCTCCACATCAAAGTAGAGCTGATTCATTGCTGTTGGCACAAAATTACCATCCTTATCGTAGCAGTCAATAGTTACAAACGATAGGTCGTAACCATCAGCCTTAAGAATCTCACGATCAGCAGTTAAGCGGATCTCAGCAGGCTCACCAGCAGTCTTGCGTGTGTGACGCATCACCTCCTTACCATCCTTATAGGCTACAACAGTGATCTCGCCAGCAACAAACTCAACACCCTTCCATACAGCGTGGAGACGACCATCCTCCTTAGCACTCTTGCCAAGCGAATCATCATTGAGGAACAACTCAACCTCGTCGGCATTATTGTAGTATGCCCATAGGTCAATCTTGTCACCCTCGGACCAGTTCCAATGAGGGAAGAGATGGAGCGTTGGCTCGTCGGTCCACTCAGAACGGTACATATAGTAGCAATCCTTAGGGAAGCCACAGAGGTCGACAATGCCAAAATATGAAGAGCGTGATGGCCAGCTATATGGCGTTGGCTCACCAAGATAGTCGAAACCTGTCCACACAAATGTACCAGCACAGAACTCTCTATCACGCACAGCCAACCAGGCGGTCTCGTGAAGCGTACCCCAGGGTGCACGGCTATGATCATACGCAGAGCACTGATGGTGCTTAGTGTTATAAGGGAGATCCCAACGAGCTGGAACAACCAACTCCTCGGTTGATGGATGCATATAGAAGCCTCGACTATTCAGCGATGAGGCTGTCTCAGCACCGATGAACGGCATATCTGGATACCACACACGCACAGAGTCGTAGTCTTGCTCGTGGTAGTTGAAGCCAACAATGTCGAAGGCCCCCGAACGAAGCAGATTGTTGAACGGACGTGTCTCGTTGCAACCAGCAGTCACAGGGCGAGTGTTGTCATACTCCTTAAGCGTAGAAACAACGTGGCGTGCAAGTAATACATTTGGGTTACGCTCAACATCTTGCGAGTTGCCCGACGCCCCCTCTGCGATAAAGTTCATCAGCAGGTTGCGTTGCTCTGTTGGCAACTTATCGAGACTGCTATGCTCTTGCGAATCCCACTGCTCGAGAATTTCGTTGCCCACCGACCACATAATAATCGATGGATGGTTGCGGTCACGCTTGACAAAGTCGACCAAATCACGCTGGTGCCACTCATCGAAGAAGCGAGCATAGTCGTACTTGGTCTTAGCACGTCGCCACATATCAAAGGCCTCGTCCATCACCAAGATACCTCGCTCATCACAGAGATCAAGGAGTTCAGGTGCTGGAGGATTATGTGCTGTGCGAATGGCATTTACACCAAATGACTGCAAGATATCCAACTGACGCTCTAAAGCACGACGATGAACAGCCGAGCCAAGAGCTCCTAAGTCGTGGTGCATACATACACCCTTGAGCTTTAGGTTACGTCCGTTGAGCCAGAAGCCTGTATCTGACTTAAACTCAATTGTACGAACACCAAACTTCGTTGGATACTCATCGACAAATTTACCATCCACCTCAATGCTACTAAGCATAGTATAGAGGTATGGACTCTCAATGTCCCAAAGTTCAGGATCGTCGAGTTGCAGGGTCATCTTGAGTTCCAGAGTCTCGCCAGCCTCGATCGTTGCACTCTGCGACTGCGACACCTCGTCGGAGCCACGAGCATCGACGATTGTATTATGCAACGTAAAGCTCTGAGCCAACTGCGAAAGGTTACGAACAGTAACCGAAACGTCGACAGTAGCACTCTCTTCATCAACATTAGGTGTTGTAATGTAGGTTCCTGAGTAATCGACAAATAACTCTGATGTAGTCACCATACGCACGTTACGGTAGATGCCACAACCAGCATACCAACGCGAATTTGGTTGCTGCTTATTGTCACATCTCACAGCAATCACATTCTCCTCACCCTCAGGGCGGAGGTATGGTGTGATGTCATACGAGAGCGATGAGTAACCGTATGGACGATGTCCCACAGCCTCGCCATTGACATATACGGTGCTATTCATAAATATGCCATCGAACTCGATATGCACAACCTTGCCTTTGATGTCTGGCGTTACAAAGCTCTTTCGATACCATCCCACACCACCAGGCAGAGCTCCTCCAGCGGGTGTTGAAGGATTCTTGCGATTAAACTCTCCCTCGATACTCCAATCGTGGGGCAGGTGAAGCTGTCGCCAGTTGCTGTCGTTATAGTCAGGTGCTGAGTACGAAGCCTTGTCGCCAAGCATAAAGCACCAATCGAAGTTGAAATCCTCGACAACACGTGCAGTCGAATGGTCAGCCTTGCCACAACCAACTACAAGGAGGAGCATCACAATGGCAATGAGTCTAAAAAGTCGTTTCATAACTATAAAGTTAAAAAAACGAGGATTGTCCCAATCGGACAATCCTCGTTTGTGAAGCACTATCACCGTTACTTAATCTCCCAAGTCTGTCCTGAGCGGAGAAGGTCGTCAACACACTTGATCTTAGCGGCTGCCTTAACCTGCTCAACCTGCTCAGCAACCTTGACGTCGTAGACATTCTCGTCGTCAACATCGCGAATGACACCAACAGCTACTGGGTACTCTGGGTACTTCATAGCAGCAAGCATTGAGTGGAGAGTAGTGTCTGCACACTTAGCGTCGTGTACCAATACATCGTCGATAGTGTAGCCATCCTCGCCAATAGTCACTGGCTTGAGACGCATATTCTCGAATACGAGACCCTTGTTCTTATCCTTACCGAAGAGCATCTTCTCGCCGTGCTTGAGCAAGATAGTGTGCTCCTCGCGGGTAGCTTTATCGCCAGCGAACATTGCGTGAGTCTTATCATTGAAGATCATACAGTTAACCAACGCCTCAGTAACGGCCATACCCTTATGCTTGGCAGCTGCCAACAAGCAATCCTTAGTAAGCATAACCTCCTGGTCGATAGTACGAGCGAAGAATGTACCCTTAGCACCGATAACCAACTCGCCTGGAGTAAATGGCTTCTCAACAGTACCGAAAGGTGAAGTCTTAGTGATCTTACCGAGCTTAGTAGTAGGAGAGTACTGACCCTTAGTCAAACCGTAGATCTCGTTGTTAAACAAAATCACGTTAAGGTCGATATTACGACGGATGGCGTGGATGAAGTGGTTACCACCGATAGCCAATGAGTCGCCGTCACCAGTACATACCCATACTGAGAGGTCTGGATTAGCAGTCTTGATACCTGTTGCAATAGCATTCGCACGACCGTGGATGGTGTGGAAGCCGAAGGTCTTCATATAATAGATGAAGCGTGATGAGCAACCGATACCTGAAACAAATGTAAACTTGTTATGTGGCTTGCCGAGTGCGTCTGCCACCTCTGGCATAGCACGCTGAACTGCATTAAGAATGGCGTGGTCACCACAACCTGGACACCACTTTACCTGTTGATCGCTCTTGAAATCAGCGGGTGTATACTTAAATTCTGCCATAGTTTTCTCTATTTTTAAGTTATTAGTGGTGTTCTTACAACATTGAATTTACCTTATCCTTGATCTCGAT
>JAFYSI010000088.1 GCA_017559425.1 Alistipes sp. | reverse complement strand
GCTCGTAGTAGCCTGTCCAGTACTTCTCAGTGTCGTACTCGTCAGAGTCGAGCTCAGCATACCACGTAGCCCAGTCGTAGAGAGGGTTGTAGTAGCCCTTAGACCAACCTGCAGGGTACCACCATACAGACTGCTCCATATATGACTCGTCGTAAACGGTCTTTACCTCGCCATCAACAAGCACAATACGCTCGTTCTCGTCCTCCATAAATGCGTACTCACCAACAAGGAAGTAGCCTGGCTCACCTGGAACCTTAGGATCGGCAAATGTTGCAGAGTTGAGGTTGCCGTAATCGTCGTAGATAAGGTTGCCATCCTGGTCACGCTCAGTGCTGTGGTACTCGTCGTAGATAACGAGCTTGTCAGTAGTTGTGTACTGCTGAGCGTTGTAGAGAAGCATATCGATCTCCATTGAGCCCTGCTGCTTAGCGTAGTTGTACATAGGCATTGAGCTTGTTGAGTAACGCAAAGCGTTGCCACGAGCCTTTACCTCCTCTGGAATCTGGATGTAGATAGAGAAGCCGTCGTACATACGATCAACGATGTTAAGTACGTTGTCGCCATAGCTTGTTGTGGTGAATTCTACACGCTTAACCTCCTCATAGATTGAGTCATCTGCAAGGCGGAATGCGAAGAAGAGTGTGTAAGCCTTACCAGCCTCGCAACCAGTGATTGTGATTGTTGAGGTTGTAGTCTCTGTTGTGTTCTCAATCTTTGTTTTGAACTCGTCGCCCTGCAAAATAGCTGTTGCAGGTAGCTCTGTGTCACGCTGAACGTAGGCGAACTCCTTAACATTCTGCGTTGTCACGATGATGGTTGCTCCGTTTGCCGCAACGTTGTCGATAGCAACCTCTACCTTGGTCTCTGCACCACCGCCCTGAGGGCCTGGGTCAGGTGTACAGGCACTAATCGCAAAACCTGCCACGAGGGCGATGGCTGCAATTAGAAGATTCTTGATGTTTTTCATAAAAAATAGTATAAATGTAGTTATATTGTATATGTCGTAACTATTGACTGCATATCGAGCCTTGGCAAAGATACGGATAATTTATGAATAATCGGGTTTCGTTATAGTATTTAGCTGCATATTCTCAAACTTTTCTGCATATTTAGGCCAATTGACCAATTTAGTGTACGACAATGAGTTATATGTGTCAAATTGATATATTTGCAATGTGTGGTAATGTGGTTTTTTAGTTAAATTCTGCATAAAAAATGGAGCTGCTCAACCACGTCGAACAGCTCCGAAGAGAGGAGTATATGTTGTCGAGCCCCCTGGCTCGCTAATCTATTGCCTACAACCAGTAGTAGAGGTAGTCGTAGTTCTCCTCCTCAACCCACTCGCGAACAAGTGTTCCATCGGCTGTGTAGGTCAAGAAGATGTCGGTGTCGAAGCCATTTACGATGACCACACTCTCGATAGTGTAGAGTGTCTCGCCCTTGCTTCGCTCCACGCGATAGACATCGTCGACAGGTGTTGAAGCACCGTAGCCCTGGGTAAAGGCCGTTTGCACAGCCTCGGGAAGATCACTGAAGCTTATATGATACTCTGTGAGTACCCACTCGTCGGACTTTGTGTACCAGGCCTCGCACTCCTGTCCATTCAGCTTAAACTCTGCCACGCGATACTTACGTCCTCGCTTCCACTCCCACTCAACATCGACAGCATTAGGGTAGGCATCGAAGAACGATGTGCTGAGAGCTGTTGAGGGTGCAAAGTCATCGTCGCAGCCCACGGCAAAGAGTCCGAGGACCATTGCCGCAATAACTAATAACTTTTTCATAACTCTAACCTAACTTTAATTTTTTGGACACCTCACATTATGGTGTTTAGTCGTCAATCTCACGGAGCTTGAAGTCGGTGTCGAACGTAAGCTCGAGGCCGTTGCCGAGCTTCACCTCCCACTCGCGGTAGTCACGCTTGAGCTCCACAATCTTTGTTCCTGAGTAGTGCTTGCCCACGTAGTTGGCAATCTTTGCAGGAACAAGGTCGGCAGGTACCTCGCCTTGGCGACACTTGATCTCCTTCCACTCGCCACTGCCATCAAACTCAACTTTTGTGCCACTGGCAAGCATCACCTCATACTCGTTCGAGATAACTCCCGAGTCGAGCAATACGAGTGATACCTCCTCTGTGGCGAAGTGCTTCTTGATGAAGTGCTGTGCCGCTGCTGGGAGCTCGCTGAACGCTATGCTCTTATCATCGTTGTCGTACATAGTGTTTGCTGCTGCTGGCTGGAGTGCTGCGAGGAGCATCAACGCCGCAAATAACATTGTGATCTTTTTCATAATAGTCTTAGGTTTTCTCTTCTGTTTACAAATATTGTGCTTATACGTCGTGCAAATAGTAAAAACTATATTCCGACGGTGCAAAGATATAAAAAATTTCTCATTCGCAAATAATAATGGTCAAAAGCAGTGATATTATATTTATTATTTTTAGCCGTTCGTGGGGAAACCCAAAAAAAATACCACCGACACACAAGTCGGTGGTATCTTCGTTTAGGACTCACTCGGAGCGTGAGCCTCAAATATTACTGACGGTCGTCGTATACCTTAACAGTAGGGCAGTTGAATGTACCAGTGACCTTGTGGCCGTTGTCGTCCTGGCAGTCGAATGTCACAATGTAGCCTGTACCCTCTGCAGCAATAGTGATAGTACCACCAGCAAGAGGAGCACGACGGCTGTGGTCAACATAGTTGTCAACAATATACTGCAACCAAGAGAATTCGTAGCTGTTGCCATCCATACTACCTGCGGTGAAGGTGTTGTGGGCAACCTCTGCCTCTGAAGCGACGCAAGTGTATGTGCCAATAACATCATCTGAATTAGTCTGTGTGCTTACGCTGTCGGTGTTGAGGTCAACCATAATGTAGTCGCCGTTGAGTGGATCGCCTGAAAGCATAACGGTGATTGTCCAGTTTGAAGCACCAATGCCGTAGTAGTCGCCATAGTGGAAGAAGCGGATAGTACCATTGTTGTGAGCAAACGAGTAGTCCTCAGTGAGTGTAGAGTAGTACTCTGGCTCTGGGAACTCCAACCAGCTGAGCTCCAATGAACCCTCGTAAACAACGTGGTGTACCTCGCCATTATCCTTGAGTACGAGGATTGCCTCAACTCTGTTCTCAGTAACGATGATTACACCGTCATCAAATATAGTCTCTCTGTAGTTGCCGTCCTGTGATGGGTTGAGGTAGTAGCTGTAGCCAATTCCGAATGTGTTGCCGTAACCCTGGTCGAGGTAGTCGAATGTGTAAACACCCTCTGGCAAAGTGAGAACGTCGCCAGCAGGAGTCTTTGAGTAGATGTCAAGGCGGTAGTACTTATCGAGATATATATCGCTGAAGCCAGTAGTACCCTTCTCTGAGAGAACTACGAAGTAGTTAGGATCAGCCGAGTACTTTGTACCGTAGTACTCGCCGTTGATGGCTGTTGCTGTGAACTCTACGTCGACCTCGTAGCCAGCAGCCTGGTTAACGAATACCTGGAATGACTGCTCCTCACCGTAGCTTACAGTGATGATAGCTACACGCTGCTCAGAAGTGCCGTTGAGCTCAACATCGAAAGTGATAGCCTCGTTTACAGAGATGTTAGAAATCCACTCCTGGTTTGCTACAACCGATGGCTTAGCACCCTCCTCAACATCGGTGAGTGTGTAGTTGATTGTGCCCTCACCACCGTAGAAAGCGATCTCAACGCTCTTCTCAGTAACGGTAAGAGTGCCCCTCTCCTGGTCGTTGCCACCCTGTGGGCCATCTGGGTTTGTTGTTGGCTCACACGCTGCAAATGCGAAGAGAGCTGCTGCGAATAAAAGGAAAAATTTCTTCATAGTGATACTTATATTTATATATGTTAAATTGTGTGTTGCTGTTTAATCCTCCAAAAGGTCGGGACGAAGCTCCTTGGTGCGGATGTATGCCATCTCCTCCTGCCACTTCTCAATCTCGGCAAAGTTGCCAGAAAGAAGCACCTCAGGAACCTTCCAACCATTGAACTCCGCAGGGCGGGTGTAGACGGGTGGGGCAAGGAGGTTATCCTGGAAGCAGTCGGTAAGGGCCGATGCCTCGTCGCCAATGGCTCCAGGGATGATACGCACCACAGAGTCGGCAATAACACAAGCAGCCAGCTCGCCACCTGTTAGCACATAGTCGCCAATCGATATCTCGCGAGTGATAAGGTGCTCGCGGATGCGATAGTCGATGCCCTTGTAGTGACCGCAGAGGATGATGATGTTCTTCATCAGCGAGAGGCGGTTGGCCTCGTGCTGGTTGTAGGTGATGCCGTCGGGCGAGGTGAAGATAATCTCGTCGTAGTCACGCTCCGCCTTGAGTTTTTCGATGCAGCGGAACACTGGCTCGCACTTCATCACCATTCCTGCCTCACCACCAAAGGGGTAGTCGTCGACAGTGCGACGTTTGTCGTCGGTGTAGTCGCGCAGGTTGTGGACATATATCTCGGCGTGGCCCGACTCCTGGGCACGCTTCAATATCGACTCGTTGAGAGGCGAGGCCAAGAGCTCTGGCACGACAGTAATAATATCAATACGCATCTTCGCTATGTTTCAAGTTAGTGTCTTAGCCTTTGTAGTTGATCTCGTTGTTGAGTACCTCGGTTACGAATGGGTTGTACAACACCTCGTGACCGATTGTTGAGCTGTCCTCGTGGCCAGGGTAGATGGCTACATCGTCGCCAAGTGGCACGAGCTCCTCGAGGATCGACTTCATAATCCACGAGTAGTCGCCACCAGGAAGGTCTGTGCGGCCGATGCTCTCGCGGAAGAGTGTGTCGCCCGTGAAGAGCGACTTGCTCGCCTCGTGGTAGAGTGATACGTGACCGGGGGTGTGACCAGGGGTCTTGATTACGCGAAGCTCAGTCTCTCCAAACTTGATATGCTCCGTAGTGTCGAGGTCGATGTCGATCTCTGGTACTGGGTTGCACTTGAGGCCATACATAGTCGATGGCTCCTTCGACATAAGGAATGAGTCCTTAGCCGAGCAGGCGAATGGCACGCCATAGCTCTTTGTAAACCACTCCACGCCACCAGTATGGTCGAAGTGTCCGTGGGTATTTACCGCCATCACAGGCTTAAGACCCTCGTCGGCGATAATCTTTGCCAGCATCTCATTCTCAGCATTCGACATATTACCTGCATCGATGATGATGCACTCCTTCGTGTCATCCCACACAAGGTAGGTGTTCTCACGCAATGGGTTGAAAACAATTCTTTTGATATTCATAGTAGTTAGTTGTTTACACTATTTGAGCCTTTACTGTCACTCGTTTAACGCCACTCGTAGCTGTCGAGAATATCTGCATTACACGCAGATATTGTCCCTTTGGAGCCTTCGCAGGGTTGAGCGTTATGGTCAATGTGCCACGCTCTGCGGGAAGCACCTTCTCGCGTTTGTAGTCGACAGTCATACACGAGCAGCTTGTACGCACCTCGGTTACCACCAGCGGCACGTTGCCCGTGTTGGTAAATGTGATACGCACCATCTGCTTGCCGTCGTCCTGAGCTATCTCGCCAAGATCAACGACAGATGTCGAGAGTTCGATGTCTGCACCCTTAGGCTCAGTAGCAAAAAGCGTTGTTGAGCATACGAGCACCACGACAAGCGTCATAAGGAGTGAGAGTGTTGCCCTGATCATTTACTTAATACTATATTTGTAGGTTATCGTTCCCGACTGTGTCATCCTCGCGGGGTCGGGGTTAAACTTAGTGTTGCGTGCAGCCTTGATAGCATTGGCAATAAGCTCGGGGTCGCTTGTGGTGCTACCCTTTTGGCGGAAGCTGGCACTCATTACATTGCCGTCGCTGTCGACAACTACGTCGATGACCACCTTACCCACAGCATTATTACCCTTGGGGCGTGGGTAGCCAGCCCTGACACCGCGGCTCGACAAGCCGCTATCAGCCTGGGCATTGCCTAAAGAGTTGAAACCTGTGCCCTCGCCCTTATGGCTCTCGTTGTCGCCCTCGGCGGCAAGACGATTACCGTGAGCAACCTCCTCGTCGGCTGTTGTACCCACGCTGGGTTTAAAGAGCTGGTTTGGATTCACCGTTGTGGTCTCGCTCTCCTTGCCCGAGGTCTGGTTGCGGGTGTTCTCTCGCGATACCTCCTCATAAGCTTGCTTAGGCGTTGGGTGAGGATTTGTCACCTTGGGTTGCTCGACCTCTGCCACAGACCTCTTTGGCTGCTCCTCCTCTTGAACCTCCTCCTCGGCATACTCAATTTCTACCGCGTAGCTATCTCTTGCTCGCAATGCAATATCGATTGAGATGAGACTTGCGAGCAGACCGAGAAGCACCATCACAACAATTGTTATGATGAGTGCATACCTCTTCGAGGAGTTGTCTGTTGGGTTGTAATACTCCATTACTTCTTGTCGGTTGCCAATACCATCTTGTAGCGTTGCACGCCAGGAGCTATGTCTCCTGCCGCCTTATTCTGGTCGTTGATCATATCGATGATTGCGAGTAGGGCGTCGACTGTAGTGACATCCTTCTGGCAGTGTACCGATACAATGAGTGACTTCGCAGTGTCGGCCATCTGTGTCTCGTAGTAGGCGTTGAGTGCTGCGGCCATCTCCTGGGCATCAAAATATGGGTTTGCTGTGTTTCCGTTGAAGATGTAGCTATAGCCCATAGGTCCCTGGAGCACTGAGATTGAGACCGACGAAGGGTCGCCCATAGTGCTCGACGACGATGGCAGTGTGAGCTTCACAGCGTTGTTGGGGTTGATGAGCGTCGTGGCGAGCACGAAGAATACCAACAAGAGGAAGACAAGGTCGGTCATCGACGACGACGAGAAGGTCGAATCTATCTTTGAACTTCTTTTGATTGCCATAGCTCAACTATTTTTGTACTGGCTGATTCAAGATATCCATAAACGCGATTGTGGTAGCCTCCATACGGAACACCATCTTCTCGACGCGTGCTACGAGGTAGTTGTGGGCGAAGTAGGCTGGGATACCTACGATAAGACCACCTACGGTTGTTACCATCGCAACGTACATACCTGCAGAGAGCTGTGCAAGCTCAATACCACCAGTCTGGTTTGCCGACATATCGATAAACACCTGCACCATACCCACTACTGTACCCAAGAAACCGATCATTGGAGCACCACCCGAGATTGATGCCAACCAGGGGAGTCCCGACTCGAGCTTAGCAACCTCGACATTTGCAACGTTCTCGATGGCTGTCTGTATGTCGCTCATAGGACGACCAATACGCTCGATACCCTTTTCAATCATACGAGCAATAGGCGAGTCTGTGCGGCGGCAGAGGTCTACAGCCGAGTTGATGTTACCCTCGAGGATGTAGTCACGAATACGGTTCATAAAGTTCTTGTCGATCTGCGAAGCCTTGCGGATGGCCAAGAAACGCTCCACAAAGATAAAGATCATCACAGCTGCCAATGCCACAAGAACCCACATAAGCCAGCCACCACCCATAAAGAGGTCCCAGAAGCTGATCGAGAGATTCTCTACAGTCTCAGTGGTTGTTGTGTTGATTGCAGGGTTCTCGGCAACCTGCTCAGCAATCTGCTCAGCAGCCTCGTTCACACCCTCGATTGAAAGTAAATTAATCATAATTTTAAGTAAGGTTTTAGTTAATTATTTTATTCTATTTTATCTCTGTTTGCAGTGAATCAAAGTTGTTGTCTAAAATCAACGTCTCTTCGAACGAAATAGTATCTCGTGGCATCTCGCTCTGTGGCAGAGAGTCCTGCTTTTGACGCTTCGTCTCGCGACGCTCACGGCGGCGTTGCTGTCGTTCGGGGTTGATAAAGCGGTTGCGGATGCTTCGTCCCAGGTCGGCAAAGGTGTTGAAGCTCTCGCTGTAGTAGAGTCCTATGCCCGACTCCTGCATACCCTGGTTCTCGCCGTAGCGGTCGATAGTCTGCGTGAAGCCCTTCAGTCTAAATGCTCCATCAGGGTCAATAAGCCAAGTAATAAATCCCTCGGCCACAAAGTTTGAGGCGTTCTGCGTAGCCTGTGCCGCAGCATCAGAGAGGTATCCACCCTCCACCTCGACAATAAGGCGGTTGTTGAACCAGCTCTTTGAGAATCCGAAGTCTACCTCGTCGCCCGTAAGCTCGGTGCGTGGTCGATAGCGGAGCACAATATTGTAGTTGTCGCCCGATAGCCAGTTGCTCAACTGATTTGAGAGCAGCTCGAAGCCCGTTGTGGCAGAGAGCGAAGCACCCATAGATCCTGTATCCTCGGCCGAGAAGGTGTTGGCTGCCAAGAGCCAGAACATCTGTGTGGCGATGGCCTGCTGGTCGTTAAGGGCGGAGTGTACGATGGTCTGAATCTCGGGGGCTACATTCGTGACCTCTACGTCGAAGTTTACCTCTGGCGACATAAGGGCTCCTGTGAGCTCGATGTAGCAGTCCACAGGCACTGCACGCGAGATGTCTGCTCCCTGCGTCGAGTTGCCCAGCAGAGGCTTCAGCGAGGCCTTGGTACTGTACACCGCGTCGATGTTGAGCTCTGCACCCAATGGGTCGCCCGTCCACTGAATCGACGAGCCAGGCTTCACGGTAAAGAGCTTGTTGATGACGTTCTGCAGCGTGAAGAGGTATGTACCCTCCGAAATTACATAGTCGCCACTCATCTCGAAGATGTTGGCCTTAGGCACTATGTGCATAGTGAGCTGTCCCGAGCCCTTACCCTTGATGATATCACCTACTGTAGGGTCGATCACGAGCTGCACCTCGACATTGGGTAGGATGTTGAGCGTGATATCCATATCCATAATACCTCCCGAGGTGTTGACAGGTCTATTCTTACGCTCGTGGGCCATCATTCGTCGTGTGAGGAACTGCGAGGTATCCTTGCCTACGACTATAGGCTCCTTGAATCGCACAAAGTCGGCGTAGGCAACATCCTCCTTACCCGATAGCGGCATATAGAACTTTGAGTTGGGGGCACTTGTACCCTCGATATCCATCTTCATACCTCGTTTGTCACCCCTGAACGATGCTCTACCAGAGGCGTAGACGTGGCCATAGAAGAGGTCGTTCTGCTTAGCGTCGGTGTCGAATACAAGCATATCCTTGGCATCGATGTCGATGTTGTAGGTGATGTTCGATAGGTGCTCAAGGCTTATATCCATCGAATAGTGGCCGAGGTTGCCCTCCTCATCGTAGACAGGGATGCGGTCGGCAATGAAGTGGTTATCTTTGATCGTAAGCTCGCCTCGAGGTGCTCTGTAGCGTGTATTAGTATAGTCGACGTGGACATCGATGCTATCTACAAGGGCCTTTCCCTGGAGTGTTGCCATACGTCCCTCACCGCGGATGTTTGCCTCGGCACTCGCCGTGCCGTGGATGTCCGAGATGATGCCGCCGAGGAATGGCTGTAAGAGTGCCAACTCCACACCCTTGACCTTGGCCTCAGCATAGTAGCGGTTACCCTGAGGTTGGTAGTAGCCTCGAATCACTGTGTCGAGCGACTTGCTATCGCGGATGATGACGCGGGCACGGTTACGCTCAAAATCCCAGTTTGAGGTGAGCAGCTGTGGTGGTGCCTCGATGTCGTTCACCGTGATGTCGTTAAGGTCGATGCGTGCGTCAATCTGCGGGTTGTGGAGTGCCGAACGCACCGTGGCGTGACCATACGACCTTGCCGAGATGTTGTATCCCCAGCGACTAATGAGTGCCGATAGTGGCGAGAGGTCAAAGTTGTCGAGGTAGAGCGATATCGAGTCGCGGCGATCACGCGAGGCAATGCCGTCGATGATGAGCTGCTGCTCAGGGCGTGCTATGTGTAGCTCGCGGATGGCGATGCGTGAGGAGTCGATGTCGACACCTCCAGCGTAGAGCTCCCACTGGTGGGTCTTGGTTGTGAAGTGCGAAGGTGACACGTCGATGTGTATCGAGCGGCGGCGGCTCTTGGCATCGCGGCTAAACTTGGCACTCATTGCCAGGAGTCCCGACTGCTGGTTCTCGCTATCTTTGAAGTCGGCCGAGATGTTGACAAGGTTCTCGTGTGCCATACCCGTGATGTTGAAGTTTGGCATTATGCGTCGCGAGCCGAGGTATACAGCATCGGAGTTGACCCACATAAGCAGCGAGTCGCGGTCGTTCTTGATGTCGACATTGGCGTCGGCCAAGATCACACCCTTATACTCGAGAGCCTCGGAGCCAAGCTGCAGGGCAATATGGTTGTTCTGTGGGCTGAAGACCATTGAGAGCTCGGTGTTTGGTGCAAGGAGCATTCCCTCGGCCACAGCGTCGAGCAACTCGTTGAGCTCCTCGTGGGTGTGGACCATAAGCATTGAGAAGTCGTAGTTCGATGCTGTGCTGTTGCCAGCAACTCTTGCTGCTGTCGACGAGTCGTTGTCGTAGAGTAGAGGTATGTAACGCTTCAAGGCGTTGAAGAGGTAGTCGCCGATCTCGCGATAGTTGGAGCGACTCTGGAACTGAATGTCGGCAAAGTCGGAGGTGATCGAGATATCCTTCATATCGTCATCACCACGAATCTCGGCACTCAGACGGTCGGACTGTAGCTCACCATTAGGGTAGGTGTAACGCATATTGGCCACACTTATCGTACCATCCATATCGTCGAGCCTGTGTCCGTCGATGTCGAGGCCCATCAGCAGCGAGAGTTTCGATATAGAGTCACGCTTGTTGATACCCATAGCCTTGAGGTCGGCATTGCGGAGGTTGAGCATAAGCTCGTAGGATGGTATGTGTGCTCCGAGGTCTATGATGCCGTTGAGCTCGAAGCCAAGGTTTGCATCCTTTGAATCTACATTGGCAGCATATTTGTCACGGTCGATGTTTCCCTCTGCTGTGATGTTGCGGAAGCGGTTCTTGCCAATGCCGATGTCATTGACGTGGATGGTGATATCGCTTATGACACCACCCTGGCCAACGCTGCCTCTTGCTGCAATCTCGGAGTCGAGTGTGCCGAGTTTGTTGATATTGAGGATATGTCCAAGGTGGAGGTTGTCGGTTCGAACGCTTCCCGATAGTGCGTGACGGTTCTCGCCACTGCGATTCATAGTCACATCGGCCGAGATGTTACCCTCGGGTGTTGTGACATTGCCCACGGTGCGGAATGAGTAGAGCTCGCCACCAAATGTACCTCGTACATCTGCCGAACCGAGATTTTGAAGTATGCTCTTTACTTTGGCGTGTGGCTCGCGACCAGTTACGCTACGCATAAATAGCTCAACATCGGAAGATGTGGTGTGGAGACTCTTGATACCGACGATGTACTCTGACTCTCGCCAGTCGGGCATACCGATAATATGGGCATCACCCTCGACAGTGGTGCCGTCGCCGAGCTTTGCTTGCTCGAGCTTTGCGACAAAGTCGCTCACAACGCCCTCGAACTCGCCCGAAGCGTCGTAGATGTCGAGATCCCAGTTTCGAACGCCAGGAGCAAAGTAGCCGAGATCGTTGGTAGAGAGTCTCGATCGCTCAACACGACCACGCATCTCCACCTGGTTGATATAATCTTTATACTCCAGCCAATCCTCACCGTCGATGATAAACTCTGGAACGGTGATGTGCGACTCCTTGGTCTTGGCCACAAAGTCGTTGAAGATGATGTCGCCCTTGTCGACCTTAAAGTAGGTGGTGATGTCGTCGATGATAAAGCCACTACGCTCGCGTGCCGAGATGCTGGTGACACTTGCCGATACCACGCTCTGCTCCACAGTGAACTCTTCGAGCGTTGCCGAGATGTTACCAATCTCCATATCGAAGTAGTCGATGCCGTACTCTGGATTGCGATGCACAAGACGCTCATAACGGAAGCGACTATTGTGTGCCTCGATATCGTCGATTAGCATCTTGAAGTTGTTCTTTCCATCCTTCTTGGTGAGTTTGTTGACTATTGGGCGAATGTTGAGTTCTCCAGAGGCCATCTCGCGGAGGTTGAACTCCGCACCATTGACCTTCGCACCTTTGAACCTTAGGCCATCGCCCTTTAAGTCGAGGCTTACGATGTGTGCCTCGGCCTCGTGGACATAGAGGAGTGTATCCTTCTCGGGATCCTCGACGTAGAAGTCGTAGACGTGAACTCTCGAGAGTAGGTCGATGTCGATGCGGCCGATAGATACGCGGCTCTCGAGATATTCGCTGGCGAAGTCGGCAGCACGATTAGCAATGTAGTTCTGCACACGGTCGATGCTCAGCACGAGGGTGGCACAAATAGGTAAAAATATCAACAATAAGAGGATTGCTGATATCACCATTGCCAATATTTTTATAACTTTGTGCATTGAAACCCTTAGTACTGCTTAGATACTACATTGCAATTAACTTACAAAAGTAGTAATTTTTCTATAAAATAGAAAAAAAATAGGCAAAAAGAGCTTGAAAAAAATATTTTGTCTCGGCTCTCTCTGCTGTTCGAGTTGAGGTTAAGAGCCTTGCAATTAGGTGGGTTGCGTAGTTTGGTGGCGTCTATCTGGGTTTTTGACAATGTTTTACGAAAATTTTATTCCGATTATGGATATTACGATACTTGGTATTGAGTCGTCGTGCGACGACACCTCAGCGGCGGTGATTCGCAACCGTACGCTGCTATCAAACGTCATCGCCTCGCAGGCTGTGCACCAGAAGTATGGTGGTGTAATCCCTGAGCTTGCGTCGCGAGCACACCAGCAGAATATTATCCCTGTTGTTGACACTGCCCTCAAGGAGGCAGGTATCACCATCGACAAGATCGATGCTATAGCCTTCACGCGTGGTCCAGGTCTTCTTGGTTCGCTGCTTGTTGGCGTCTCGTTTGCTAAGGGACTCTCTATTGCTAATAACATTCCGCTTGTTGAGGTTAACCACCTTCAGGGTCACATCTTGTCGCACTTTGTTGACCTTCCTGACCGCGAGTTGCCACACCCCGACTTTCCATTCCTCACGCTCTTGGTGAGTGGTGGTCATACGCAGATTGTGCGTGTTGACTCGCCAACAGAGATGGAGATTATCGGTACGACTATCGACGATGCAGCGGGTGAGGCCTTCGATAAGTGTGCCAAGGTTATGGGCTTGCCCTATCCCGGAGGCCCTGTCATCGATCGTTTAGCAAAGGAGGGCGATAGCTCGGCATTTAAGTTTGCAAAGCCCCACGTCGAGGGTGAGTTCGACTACTCGTTCTCGGGTTTGAAGACCTCGTTCCTCTATACGTTGCGTGATGCTGTGAAGAGTGATCCTGACTTTGTGGAGAAGCGTAAGGCTGACCTCTGTGCCTCGCTGCAGAAGACCATCGTTGACATCCTTTTGGATAAGCTCGTTAAGGCCTCTAAGGCTACGGGCATCAAGGATATAGCTATTGCTGGTGGTGTGTCGGCAAACTCTGGTTTGCGTAATGGTATTGTCGAGATGGGACGTCGTCGCGGATGGCGTACCTTCGTGCCAGAGATTAAGTTTACGACCGATAATGCCGCGATGATTGCCACTGCGGGGTACTATCGCTATATGGCCGGAGAGCTTAGTTCACTCGATGTAGCCCCCGTGGCACGTATTCAGGATTTGTAGTATGGTGCACGAGCCTCTTCCCTACAACGACTATGGCGTAGCTATGCGTCGTAGGTTTGCTGGTCGTGTGCAAAAGCTCTTGATCGATGCCGCCTTGAGTTGTCCTAACCGCGATGGTAGGGTGGCTCGAGGAGGCTGTACTTTTTGTCTTAACGAGGCATTTTCGCCAGCCTACTGTCGCGAGTCGCGAAGTATAGCGGAGCAGATTGATAGGGGAGTGGCCTTTCACGCTGCCCGTGGGCGTATGGCTGATAGCTATATTGCCTATTTTCAGGCTGGTACAAATACAAATGCAGAGATTGATGTGCTTGAAAGGCTCTATTTAGAGGCACTATATCATCCGAAAGTTTCGGGTATAATCATCGGTACACGCCCCGATTGTATCAGTTCTGAAATCCTCGATTTATTGTCCGATTTAGCTATATGCCACTACGTTGCTGTGGAGTATGGTATTGAGTCAACGTCGGACGTTACGTTGGCCCACGTTAATCGTGGTCATAACTTTGATGATGCTCGTCGTGCGGTGCAGCTAACGCGTGAGCGAGGCATCGATGTAGGTGCTCACTTTATCCTTGGTCTTCCTGGTGAGAGTCGCGAGATGCTCCTCGAGCAGATGGCGGCCATCAATGCTCTCGGTCTGAGTTCGATAAAGTTTCATCAGTTGCAGATTTATCGCTCCACGCCTATGGCTGCGGAGTGGGCGGAACAACCCCAAAAGTTTCTTCTAAATAGCTATTCTGCAGAGGATTATGTTTCTTTGATTGTTGACCTTGTGCGACGTCTGAGTCCCAATGTTGCCATCGAGCGTTTTGCTTCGCAAGCACCACACAATATGCTCCTTTGTTCGCCTCTTGGTGGTGTGTCGCTCGATAGGTTGAAGATGATGATTATCGAGGTTATGCGTCGTGGTGGGTATGTTCAGGGCGATATGTTGCTTGGCGTTTAAGGACTCCTTTGGTGTTCATTTTGGCTGTTAATGTCAATTTTTGCACGTTTGATTTGGTTTTTTCAATGAATTGCCCTATCTTTGCAATAGGGTGTACGTCGTGCGTATGCATCTTCTCTTTGAGTACGCCATTTTGTTAAGCAAAAATTATAAATTTTTAGATATGAAAAAGCTAATTTTTTCTTTGTTGTTTATCGTTGCTATGCTCGCATCGTGCGTCGAGGATAAGACGGCTGTTGAGGTGCCTGCAGGTGACCAGGTGGGCGTCACCATCGGTGTGGCAGCTCCAGAGCTCTCTACGCGTGCAGCAGAGGGTGGCTTGAATAGTGGCCTTGGTGCCATCGACAACTTTGGCGAGGCTGAGTGGGCACGCTACGATGTTCGTTATATCCTTGAGGTCTATGATGCCTCTGAGGGTTATGAGAACTTCGACACTCCAGTATGCCAGCGTATGGTGCAGACCTTCGACTCTTACCAGGGTACTACGTTCGATCTTCGATTGATTCCAAACCGTACCTACAAATTTGTCGTTTGGGCTGACTTCGTTGAGGAGGGTTCATTGGTCGATCTTAACTACAACACGGCTAACCTCAAGAATATCACTCGTACTGAGCGTGCTGCGTCTGTGGCTATGGATGAGTCTATGGATGCCTACTTCATCCAGCAGGATATCTTGATTACCGAGAAGAGCAGCCACTCGCTCACACTTACTCGTCCATTTGGTAAGGTGCGTGTAATCACAACCGATATCAACCACATCAACTATGGCACAACAGCTAGCAAGGTCGATGTCAAGTTCTACAACCACCCAGTATTTGCGTCGTTGAACGCTATTACTGGTAATGCCAAGACAGCACAGGAGACCGTAACATACTCTTACACAATTGCTAAGGATGCCCCTTATGCTGAGGGTTACGATGCAGATCCAAACAGTCAGACACTCTTTGCTGACTACATTTATGCAAAGCCTCAGGTGGCTGGTGATCAGGAGATTAACTTCGAGATGTCTGTTTGGGGTCAGGATGGCCGTCTTATCCGTCGCCGCGACTTCAATACTCAGATTCCATTGGGTCGCAACAAGCTTACAACGCTCATCGGCGATTTGTGTACAGCAACTACCGAGTTCAATATCATTATCGACGACAACTTTAGTGGATACTGTGATGTCAATCCCGATGCTGAGCAGCTCGCACAGCCAGCGGTTGAGAAGAGTGTTGAGGGTAATGTTGTAACGCTTAGCTGGGATGCGGTTGAGAATGCTGACTACTACGCAATCTCGTATGGCGAAAACTCAACTACTACAACATCCACATCTGCAGAGTTCGCTCTCGACTATGAGACTGAGTATACATTTGAGGTGCAGGCTTGTTCAAACAACACAATGACCTATCTGCCATCTGATGTAGCAGCGGTGACTGTTAAAACTGAGGTTTTGGTGGTTAAGCTCGAGGCTCCAAAGGTTACATATGCTGTTGAGGAGTATAAAAATGTTGTTATGAGCTGGGATGCAGTTGAGAATGCCGACAACTACACAATTTCGTATGGCGACAATACAACCACTACACCATCAACATCTGCAAAGTTTGAACTTGACTATGATAAGGAGTACACTTTCACAGTGCAGGCTCTCTCGAATGATACTATTCATTACCTCGCTTCAGATGTTGCTACTGTAGTGGTAAAGACTGAGGCCGAGCCAGCACCAGAGTATATCTATCTTAAGCCTAATAGCAACTGGGTGATAGATAACGCTCGCTTCGCGGTATATACTTGGGTAGATGGTGGCGCAACAGAGTGGTACGATATGGTTGATAGTGATGGCGACGGCATCTATGAGGTTGAGAAGTCTAACTTGAAGAGCAAAATTATCTTCTGCCGTATGAATCCAGGTGCACAGGGTAATGACTGGAATAGTAAGTGGAATCAGACCGGAGATTTGACACTTCCAGCTGATGGTACTAATATGTATACTGTTGCTGAGGGTGCGTGGGATAATGGCGATGGTACTTGGAGTCTCTATGATCCAAATGCTAATGCTAAGATTGAGGTGACAGCTACGCTTACATTCGATGATAAGGCTAATCGTACGGTGTTTAGCTCTTCACAGCAGGTTTGGGTGGAGAACGAGATCACGCTCACAAACGACAAGGCTGCATCTACAAGTGCAATTGGAGACTATGCAAAGCCTGCACGCTTCTATGCTAATTCAAAGATTACTGTAGCTGCTCCAGGAAAGATTGCAACTATCGTATTCGATTGCAATAGCACATCGTATGCTACTGCTTTGAAGAACTCAATCGGTAGCGC
>JAFYSI010000087.1 GCA_017559425.1 Alistipes sp. | reverse complement strand
TGGGGTTGTCCAGCAACGGACAACCCCAATCTCTTTTTATAGCGAAATAACGCCGACTACTTAACGCTCTTGAGAAGCTCAACGAGCAACTTCCAGAACTTGTCGACAGTAGCAATCTCGAGACGCTCGGTAGGTGAGTGAACGCCACGGAGTGTTGGGCCGAATGATACCATCTCGAGGTGTGGGTACTTCTCGAGGAAGAGACCGCACTCCAAACCTGCGTGGATAGCACGCACCTTAGGCTCTGAGTCGAACAAGCGGCGGTAGCAATCTACCGAGCACTTCAAGAGCTCAGAATCTGGGTTAGGTGCCCAACCTGGGTAGCCGTCAGAGTGCTCAACATCGCAACCTGAGAGGTAGAATACCGACTCGATGGTCTGTGCAGCATAGAGCTTAGCACTCTCAACAGATGAACGCTGCGAGGTGGTGATAACAACCTTCTGCTCCTCGTGGTTGAACTTCACAGATGCGAGGTTCGAAGATGTCTCAACGAGGCCTGGCATAGCAAATGACATTGCCAAAACACCATTAGGAAGACCAACCAATGTGAGCAACAAATAGCACAAGTCGTCGTTCGACATAACCATCTTAGGAGCCTTCTCGACATCCTCGACAGCAAAACGCATATCTGGCTCAGTGTGCTTAAACTCCTCCATAAGAGACTGGCCAAACTCGAGGTAGCGCTCCTCGAAATCCTCCTTCGACTCAGTAGGAACACCTACCACAGCGAATGCCTCGCGTGGGATGGCGTTACGCAAGTTACCACCGTTGAAGTCAGCAAGTACAACCTGGAAGGTGTCAATAGCGTTGTAGAGGAAGCGTGCAAGGAGTTTGTTAGAGTTGGCACGACCCTTGTCGATGTCGTCGCCAGAGTGGCCACCAAGCAAGTCGCCAACCTCGAGTCGTACGAAGGTGTAGCCATCAGGAGCCTCCTCGGTCTCGTAGTCGAACTTAGCAACAGTGTCGATACCACCTGCACAGCCGATGAACAACTCGCCCTCATCCTCAGAGTCGAGGTTCACGAGATACTTGCCTGTGAGCATACCCTCGCCAAGACCAAAGGCACCAGTGAGACCAGTCTCCTCATCAACGGTGAAGAGTGCCTCTACTGCTGGGTGCTCCAAGCTCTCGTCGAGCAACACAGCGAGTGCTGCTGCCATACCGATACCGCAGTCAGCACCTAGTGTAGTACCCTCGGCATATACCCAACCATCCTTGATAAATGTGCGGATAGGGTCGTTCTCGAAGTCGAACTCAACGTCCGAACGCTTCTCGCAGACCATATCCATATGTGACTGAAGAATCACTGCTGGACGATCCTCATAGCCCTTAGTTGCTGCTTTGCGGATTACAACGTTGCCAGTCTCATCTGTCTGGTAGTCGAAGCCGTGCTTCTTGGCAAACTCTACAAGCCAAGCGATAATCTTCTCCTCCTTCTTTGATGGGCGAGGCACCTTAGTGATGTCGTCAAACTGCTCCCAAATAAGTTTGGGCTCCAAATCTCTGAGTGTCATAATATTAGTTTTAAGTTAGTATTGAGTTATTCGTTACGTTCAAAGAGCTTAATACCCTTGAGTAGTGGGTTTCGTCGCGAGAGTAGTAGCATCTCGACGAAGAGAAGAAGGAGTCCTGCACCGAGAAACCATTGGTACTCATCGTCGTACTCCTCGAAGGTTATCTCCTGTAACTTAGCATCCTCCATCTCGTTGAGACGCTCGATGATGCTGCTGAGGCCAAACTCCTCGTTGCGTGAGCGGGTGTAGATACCCTCTGTGGTCTGGGCTATCTGCTGCAGAAGCTCCTCGTTGAGCTTTGTGAGCACCATCTTACCCTCCTCGTCCTCGATGAGCATACCATCTATTTTAAGAGGTTTACCCTCAGGTGTTCCGATGCCGATGCAACATATCGAGACCCCCACCTGTTTTGCTCTCTCGGCAGCTCGCAAGGCATTCTCGTCGTGGTCCTCACCATCTGTGATGAGTATCATCACACGACTCTTGGTGTTGTGTGTGCTGCTCGAGAACGATAGTAGTGCCGTCTCGATTGCCTCGCCAACATCTGTGCCCTGTGCCGCTATTAGCGATGGGCTCAACTGCTTAACCTTGGCCAGTGCCATCTTGTAGTCGCTGGTAACGGGGAGGAGCACCTCACTCTCGTCGGCAAAGGCTACTATGCCCACACCATCATCCTTCATATTCTCGACAAGCTGCGTGATGGCGTAACGTGTGCGTGCCATACGACTTGGCTCGACATCCTCGGCAAGCATTGAGTTAGATACGTCTACCACGAGGACTATCTCACGACCCTGACGCTCACGGCTACTAAGCTTCGAGCCTGTCTGTGGGCGTGCTGCGGCGATGGCGAAGAGTGCTACGGCTGTGGCCAGCAGCGTGCTCTTAATCCAGCCTCGTGCCTCGGAGCTGTCTGCCATAAGTCCCCGCAGTGTCTCGGGTTTACCAAGTCGTCGTAGTTTGTATCGTGCATAGATCCGAGCAGCATAGTGCAAGAGTAGTATTGCTGGCGATAGGAGTATGAGCCAGAGCCACTCGGGTGCTGCAAAATTAAATATATTCATAATGCATTATCTCCTCTTAATCTGTCGGTTATACGAGTCTGTGGAGTACAATCTTGCTGAGCAGCAGCTCGGCAATAAGGAGTATCAATCCCCAGAGCAGCCATCCGAGGAATAGCTCCTCGTAGCTTACATAGTCGGTCACCTCTACCTTGCTCTTCTCCATCTGGTCGATCTCCTCGTAGATCTTTGTGAGGGCCTCGGCATTCTCGGCACGGAAGTATCGTCCGCCAGTAATCTTTGCCACCTCACGCAGTACATCCTCATCTATCTCGACCTCCATCATCGCGAGCATAACGTTGCCAAATGGGTCCATCACTGGCATTGGAGCTTGACCACGCCTGCCAACACCAATGGTATATACCTTGATGCCGAGGTCGCAAGCAATGTCGGCAGCCATTCGTGGCGATATCTGTCCGCTGTTGTTAACACCATCTGTCACAAGGACAACAACCTTCGACTTAGCACCACTCTCTCTTAGGCGGTTGAGGGCTGTGGCAAGGCCATTACCTATGGCTGTACCATCGTTCACAACGCCACTACGAAGACGTGATAGTGAGGTCTGCACAGCACCCCTATCGGAGGTGAGAGGACACTGCGTAAAGGCCTCGCCAGCAAAGGCGACAACCGATATTCTATCTCCCTCACGGTCGGCGACAAACTCCGCGGCAATAGCCTTTGAAGCCTCCAAACGATCGGGCTTAAAGTCCTGGGCAAGCATCGAGCCTGAGATATCCATAGCAAGCACAATGTCGATACCCTCGATAGTGGTCTCACTCTCGTAGTGCTCCTCCACCGGGCGTGCCAAGGCTATGATAAATAGTGAGATAGCCGCAAGTCGCAATACCATAGGTAGCGGACGTAGCCAGTATCTCAGCGAGCGGGGTGCTCGCTTGTTGGGGATGGTCGAGACTGTGAGTGTGGCTCTACGTCTACCTATAAAGATGTGGTAGATAGCCAAGAGCGGCACTACTACAAGCAACCACAATATTTCGGGATTCTGAAAGTTCATAGACTACCAATTTTTCTTACCTTGCACCACAACGCCCTTCTTGCCATCCTTGAGCTTATCCTGAGTCTTGTTCTCTTCGGCCTGGATGGCATCGAGCATACGCTCCTGCTCGTCGTTCAGACCCTCTTGGTTAGGCTCTCTCTCCGTGTGCTCGTCGCTCTCGTCGTCGCCCTCGCCATCCTCGGGGTTTTTCTGCTCCTCGGAGTCGTTGTTGCCCTCATTTTCAGAGTTGTTGTTATCCTGGTTCTGATTGTCGGGATTCTCGCTGTTATCGCCGTCCCCACTACCATCTTGATTTTGATCGTTCTGCTGCTGGTTGTTCTGATTGTTTTGCTGGTCGCTCGGCTGATTGTTCTGTTGTTGTTGCTGTTTAGCATTGCGTTTCTGGTCGACTATACGCTTGGTTAGCACAAAGTTACGCTTAGTCTCCTGGTCGTCGGGATTGAGCTTTAGCGACTCACGGAAGGAGTTGAGAGCCGCCTCATACTCCTGCTGCAAGAAGAGGCTCTCGCCCAAGTTGCGTAGCACCTCGGCACGTTGCTCCTTGCTGAGATACTGGTTGTTGGCAATCTCCTCGAAGTACTTGTTAGATATCACGCTGTTGTATATGGTATCCTGCGGATTGGTGAACATAAGGTGCATAAAGGCATTTGCACGGTTGTACAACGCCTCGTACGACCCTGGTGCGTACTCCAATGCTTCGTTATAGCGGTTGAGGCTATTGGAGAAGTTGCGACGACGGAACTGCTCGTTACCCTCACGCACCAGGCTTCGCTCAGGAAGCAGCTGTGCCGAGAGCGACACAACACCGAGAAGCAGTGCTGCGACAACTGTAAAGAGTCTGAGTAGTATGTTGTTATACTTTATCATTCGCCAATCTTTGTATCAATGGTTATCTCCTGCTTACCCTCGTTTTGAGCCTCGTCGACGAGCTTGGTGTTCTCAACGAAGTAGTAGGCACGGATGTAGTTCTCCTCGTTCTCCTCTGCCTCTGGCTCTGCCTTTGCGAACTTTACCATATCGGCGGTGCGAAGGAGTGCCACAAGCGACATACGGCTATCGAGGGGCATATCGATAGCCTTGAGAGCCTCGATAATCTCGTCGGTGGTAAGCTCCAAAGCACTCACATCCCAGCGGTCGGAGATGTACACTCGGATAATCGCCGTTAGGGCTGTGTAGTACTGTTTGAACTTGCCATTCTGCCATAGCTTGCGGTTGTTGAGCTCCACGAGGGCCTTGTTGGCTACTATGTGAGCGGGGAGCTTAGGCATTACACGCACCTCGCTCTCGCGACGACGCATATAGCGATATAGAATCGAGGCAACGAGCCAGATGATGAGTGCCAATACGATGAGTCCCACAACGCCATAGATGATGTAGTCGCGAATCTCTATTAGCTTGAATGGCAGATCTTTCTGTGTTGTGATGCCTTCTGTCAAGAGCTGCTTCGAGGCAAGCAGTGAGTCGACCTTAAATCCCTCCTGCGACATAGGGTCAGCCACCAAGAAGCTCAGCGTGTCGAGATCCTCGTAGCGGGCAACACTAAGTGTAAGGGTGTCTGGAGAGTAGAGCGTATCTGGCAGGTCGCGATTCTTGTCGAAGTAGAGAATCGTTGGGCGTAGGTGCATATCGCCTGTCTCCATCACCGCGAGACGGTAACGCTTGCGGAGGTGTAGGCGGCGACCATCAACCTTTAGGGTGTCGAGAGGAAACTCCTCGATAAGCTCAAGCCTATCCTCGTCGTAGGCCTTGAACGTAGACATCTGCCTGAGATCCTGCTTGCGTTGCCTTATTTGTTCTGGCGTGGGGTTGCCATCAAAGTCGGGAATGCCAATCTCCGTGGCACGATCCTTCACGATGTCGAGGACAAACTCCACCTGGTCACCTACCTCCACGCTATCCTTCGAGAAGTGAGCTGTGAACGTAGGGTGGTCGGCACGAGCTGTGCCTATGCCGATGAGCATAACGAGGCCAACGAGCCAAGAAGATATGTTTCGGGACTCTTTCATCGCTGTTTAAACATCTTAATAAGGTCTGCCACATAGTCGCCATCTGTAGCAACTGTGGTAGAGTCTATACGATTGTGTCTTAGTAGGTTGTGCATCGTGTTGCGACGCTTTGTGTAGTCCTCTGCCCAGAAGCGACGCACTCTGCGTGATGAGGTGTCGAGCCACTCTGTTGTTCCCGTCTCAGCGTCACGCACCTCGATGATTCCGATGTTTGGAAGCTCGGCATCGCGACGATCCATAACCTCGATAGCCATAATATCGTGCTTCGACGAGGCAATCTTGAGGGCATCCTCGAGCTTTGGCATATCGCTCTCGGCATTGATGAGGTCCGAGAGAAGGAACGTCGTGGTTCGCTTCTTGTTGACACCCACCAAGTAACGCAGTGCCTCCGAGATGTTTGTCGTAGAACCCTTTGGCTCAAAGCCGATAAGCTCGCGTATGATGGCGAGGATATGGCTGCGACCCTTCTTGGGAGGTATGAACTTCTCGACACGATCGGAGAAAAGTATGCATCCCACCTTGTCGTTGTTCTTAGCTGCCGAGAAGGCGAGTGTCGCGGCAATCTCGGTGATGAGCGTCTCCTTGGTATGCTCCGTTGTGCCGAAGAGTCGCGATGGCGAGACGTCGACCAAGAGCATCATCGTGAGCTCACGCTCCTCCTCGTAGACCTTGACGTGCGTACGCTCGGAGCGTGCTGTCACGTTCCAGTCGATGTCACGCACATCGTCGCCCACGCGGTATTCACGCACCTCGGAGAAAGACATACCACGACCACGAAAGGCCGTGTGGTACTTACCGGCGAAGATCTCGTCCGAAAGGCCACGCGTCTTAATCTCGATGCGACGTACTCGTCTAAGTATTTCGTTCTCGCTAAGCTGCATTAGGGCACGATAACGTTGTTAAGGATGTCGGTGATAATCTGCTCAGATGTGATGTTCTCTGCCTCAGCCTCGTATGTGAGGCCAATGCGGTGACGCAATACGTCGTGGCACACGGCACGAACATCCTCAGGGATGACATATCCGCGACGCTGAATAAAGGCGTAGGCCTTAGCTGCCTTTGCCAACGAGATGCTGGCACGTGGCGAGCCACCGTATGCGATGAGTGGCTGCAAGTGGCCAAGTTTGTACTCCGAAGGCTCACGCGTTGCGAAGATGATATCTATGATGTACTTCTCGATCTTCTCGTCCATATAGACCTCCTTGACAACCTCGCGAGCACGCATAATATCCTCGGGCGTTACCACGCGGTTAACCTGTGGCATACCCTCGCCACGAAGGTTCATACGGATGATGTCGAGCTCCTCCATACGCTTAGGGTAGGAGATCTTGGCCTTGAGCATAAAGCGGTCAACCTGAGCCTCGGGGAGTGGATAGGTACCCTCCTGCTCGAGTGGGTTCTGTGTTGCGAGTACCAAGAATGGCTCGGGGAGGCGGTAGGTAGTGTCGCCAATGGTCACCTGCTTCTCCTGCATAGCCTCCAAGAGAGCTGACTGCACCTTGGCTGGTGAACGGTTGATCTCGTCGGCAAGGACGAAGTTTGCAAAGATAGGTCCTCGTTTGACGGTGAACTCCTCGCTACGCTGCGAGTAGATGAGCGTACCGATAAGGTCGGCAGGAAGCAAATCTGGGGTAAACTGAATGCGTGCAAACTTTGCATCTACAGCCTTTGAGAGTGTGGTGATTGCAAGGGTCTTTGCCAAGCCTGGGACACCCTCGAGAAGGATGTGTCCATCCGAGAGAAGACCGATGAGGAGTGTGTCAACAAGGTGCTGCTGACCAACAATCACACGACCAATCTCCTTGCGTAGAGTATCGACAAATACCGACTCTTGCTCGATGTGAGCATTGAGTTCTTTGATGTTAACTACCTCGTTCATTGTGTGTTATATGTTATTTATTTCGTTGCGAAGTCTACTTTGGACAACCTCTCGACACCTCCTCTTACTTAGCGAGTCGTTCTGTCGTCCAGAGGACGAAACGTTGACGAAGTCCAAATTATTGCAAATATACGATTTTTTTTGCAATTCTCACCTCTTTTTGCCCCATTCCCAACATAGAGCCTATGTAATAGTTCTAAAGTCTGCTCGGTGGGGTGTCTGTTGTGGGGGTGCTTCGCCCTGAAAATTTGGCGTTTCGCCCCTCGAAACATACGTTTCGAATCATCGTGTGCGTTTATTAATAAAAAAGTTCGTATATTTGTGGTAGGTAGAGCCTCTTGCAGAGTTTTTGCTCTTGGCTCGATAAAGTAAAATGTTTGGTACAATGAGAAGATTATATATCATCGTAGCACTTATGTGTAGCATCCTTGCCGTAGGCTGCTCATCGCTCTTTACCGCCTCGACGCTCCCTCCAGACGACCTCTATCGTACGGATAATCGTCAGGTGGTTATTAGTCGTATTGAGGCTGAGGCCGCGGCAGATGCCCAGGGGGCCTCCTATCAGGCAGACTATGGCTCTGCTGATGGGTACACGTCGATAGTCGCCGACAACTATGAGAGTGCCTATGCACGACGGCTCTATGGCTTTAACTCGCCAACCTATAAGCTCCCATCGAGCTACTATCGTCTGGCGGGAAATAGTACTATGTTCTATGCAACGGCCTATGATCCAGCTTATTATAATATTATGGTGTCGGGTGATCAGGTCTGGGTAGAGCCGAAGTATATAACCTCGATGTTTGGCTCGTGGGGAGCTACAAATGTCACCTATGGAATCTACTCCTCGCCCTGGAACTATGGCTGGAGCTATGGTGCTTCGCCATTCTACTACTCGTGGTGGGGCTATCCTCGCTACTCGTGGTACGACTGGAACTGGAACATCTGCTACAATCCGTGGTATTATGACTGGTGTTGGGGATATCCATCGTATGGCTACCACCCACACTACCCAGGATTTATGCCTCCGCACCCACCACACTATCGTCCAAGTAGTCGCCCAGATTACCTCTCTGGTAGTCGTCCTAACCACGGCTTTGTGGTGACTGGCTCTGGAGCCTCATCTGGCCCATCGTCGGGAAATCTCAATGGCAGTCGTGGTACAACAGGCTCACGTTACACCTCGCCAACCTCGAACAAGAACTATGGCTCTGTGACAGTTACCCCTGGATCAAATCGTGGTACAGTCTCGATGGGCATTAACTCAAATAGCTCATACCAGTCGAGTGGCTTGAGTGCAGGAGGTACAGTGAGACCATCGACAAATAGTGGCACGAATCGTGGTACTACATCTGGTAGTTCGGGTAGCAACTTCCGTCAAGGTAGTTCGTCGGGAAGAGGAACATCTTCGAGCTCATCAGGTTCGTCAAGCAGCTATCGAGGTGGTAGCTCATCGAGCTCTTCGTCAAGCTCGTACCGCAGCGGAAACTCCTCATCGTCGTCAAGCTCGTACCGCAGCGGAAGCTCTTCATCGTCGTCAAGCTCGTACCGCAGCGGAAGCTCCTCATCGTCGTCGAGTCGTAGCTCATACAGTGGTGGCTCATCGCGAGGTAGCAGTGGTAGTAGCTCGTCGGGAGGTGGTACAACATCGTCACGCAGATAGAGAGAAAATTGACTTAAATAGGCAAGTCTATGAAAAGAGTATATAGATTATTAGCACTGGTGATTTGTAGTGTTTTGTCACTGCAAGCATCTGATGCTCAACAACTAAATATTGGTGGTGCTACGATGAATAACGACATCATCGGCTGGGGTGACCTCTACAACTTTACCTATGCGTCGCACAACTACGGTACGGCACGTTCGATGGCTATGGGTAACGCCTTTACGGCTCTTGGTGCCGATATGGTCTCGGCGTCGCTCAATCCTGCGGGTATTGGTATGTATGTCAATAGCGACCTCCGCATCTCACCAATGTTGCAGTTCAGCAATAGCCCATCTGAGGGTGCTGAGGAGTTTACATCGAACGAGTTCTCTAATCGTGCCACACGCTTCGGTTTCTCTAATCTCGGCGTGGTGTTTACAGCCTATCGCGGCACGGGAGCACTCACCAACTTCAACATCGGCGTGGTATACAATCGCATTGCCGACTTCAACTACAATACAGCATTTGCATCGTACGGCAATGTGGCTCACGACTCGATGGCTAACCTCTTCGCTGAGTTCTCAAATGCAGATGGACTAATGACAAATAGCGATGGTACTATGCCCTTTGGTAACGACCCATATTATTGGGGTGCTGTGCTGGCATATAAGAATGGTCTGACAAACAAGGATGCTGAGGGTTGGTTTATCGACCGCATTGGGGAGAGTGCTATCGTCGACCAGTTTACATCTATCAATACCCGTGGCTCACTTGGCGAGTATGCCTTTAGCTTCGGCTTTAATTTCGTGGATAAACTCTATCTCGGTGCCACTATTGGAATTCAGAGCCTTAACTATCGTCGCACGGTATACTATGGCGAGAACTATCTCTACGATGTATACCCTTCGGGCAACGAGATGCCATACCAGTTGGAGTATATGAACTACGAACAGTCTACACACATCTCGGGTACGGGAGTAAATCTCAAGCTCGGTCTCACGTGGCGTCCTGTGCACTGGCTGCGTGTGGGTGCTGCCTATCACACCGCTACGGCCTACAACCTCTCGTTGCAGTACTATGGCGATATGTGGTCACGCACCTATAGTGCTGGCTCAAATCCCGAGGGCTATGATGTTGGCTATGGCGGATACTTCGACGATCGTGTGGAGTCGCCTGTGTGGGAGGATGATGGAGAGTATGCTTGGCGTGTGAGCTCACCATCACGTTTTATGGTGGGTGCTGCTGTGACAATCGCTAAACGCTTTATCCTCTCTGCCGACTACCAGAGCTGTAACTACTCGAAGACACGTCTGCGTTCTTCGCCAATCCAGGGCTTGGACTATTCGGCGGTGATGAATGACCTCTTCAAACGCTCAAATACGGTGCGTGTTGGTGCTGAGCTGCGTGCTCTGCCAAAGATGGACCTTCGTGCTGGATATATCTGGAGTGGTTCGTCGCTCAACTATTCAGATGAGATCTATACCCATCCTGTGATTAGCGACGAGAGCTACATTACGGCGGGCGTTGGCTTTAGGTTTAATAACACAACATCGCTCGATCTGGCCTATCAGTACAACACCACAAAGCGTACTGCCTACCAGTCGTTCTATGCCACAAACGACAACGTGCAGATCGAGAGTCATCCTGTTGTGACAAACACAAAGCGTCATATTGCTGTGCTCACGCTCGGATTCCGATTTTAAGCTCTGAAATAGAAATTTTGTATTGTGACGAGCCTCTCGAAAAATTTTGCGAGAGAGGCTCGTCACTTATATTATATAGGTATGAAAAGGGGTGAGTAGAGTGGTCAAAAAAACCTATTTTTTAAAATTTTTAGCATTATATTTTGCAGTTCAAAAAAAAGTGCTTAACTTTATAATCCGCAAAGGTACTTAAGACTCTTTTCGGGGTCTAATACCGAGCAAAACCAACGTAAGACAACGTTAAAACCTAAAAACTAATATACTATGAAAAACTATTCAGCTAAAGAGATTAAGAACATCGTTCTGATTGGTGCGCCTGGCACTGGTAAAACTACCCTTGCAGAGGCAATGGCTTTCGAGGGTAAGGTGATTGACCGCAGGGGTAGTATCGAGAATAACAACACAATCTCAGACAATACAGATATCGAGCACGAGTACAAGCGTTCGATCTATTCAACAACCCTCTTCACAGAGTTTATGGACCGCAAGCTCAACATTATCGACTGCCCAGGTTCAGACGACTTCTGTGGTTCATTGTTCTCAGCATTTAAGGTTGGTGACGTTGGCGTTATGGTGCTCAACGCACAGAATGGCTGGGAGGTTGGCTCAGAGCTTCAGTCTCGCTATGCTCGCATCTTGAACAAGCCTCTTATCGGTGTTGTCAACCAGCTCGATGGCGACAAGGCTAACTACGAGGCTACTATCGAGGGTATCCGTGCTAACTCTTCAGTTAAGCCAGTTATCGTTCAGTATCCTGTTAATCAGGGTTCAGGCTTCGACTCATTTATCGACGTATTGATGATGAAGCTCTACAAGTTCGTTGACGAGAATGGTAAGCGTGAGGAGTATCCAATTCCAGAGAGCGAGATGGAGCGTGCTCAGGCCCTCAACCAGGAGCTTGCTGAGGCTGCTGCAGTATACGATGACGCACTCATGGAGCTCTACTTCGAGAAGGGTTCACTCACACAGGACGATATCCGTGCAGGTTTGAAGCTCGGCGTATCTAAGCGTGACATCATGCCTATCTTCTGTGCTTCAGGTAAGCGCGACATCGGTACTAAGCGTCTCATGGAGTTCATCATCAACGTAGGTCCTGGCCCATTGAAGGCTCCTGCATTCCTCTCAACTGAGGGCGAGGAGATCTTGGCTAACGACAACGAGCCAGCTGTAGTATTCGTATTCAAGAGCCAGATCGAGCAGCATATCGGTGAGATCACTTACTTCCGCGTGGTTCGTGGTAAGATCACTGAGGGTATGGAGCTTGTTAACTCACGCACAGGTAACAAGGAGAAGGTGTCACAGCTCTTCGCAGTTGCTGGTAAGAACCGCGTGAAGGTTGCTGAGCTCTCGGCAGGTGATATCGGTTGCACAGTGAAGCTTAAGGGTACACGCACAAACGACACATTGGCAGCTCCTTCAGCACCTGTCGCTGTTGAGCCTATCGTATTCCCAGAGCCTCGCTACCGTGCAGCTGTTAAGGCTAAGGAGCAGAACGACGAGGAGAAGCTCGGTAAGTTGCTCAACGACGCTAAGTTCGAGGATCCTACAATCCTTGTAGAGTACTCTAAGGAGCTCAAGCAGACTATCATCCAGGGTCAGGGTGAGCACCACTTGAACATCCTCAAGCACCGTCTTGCCGCAGACAGCAAGATGGAGATCGAGTACTTCGCTCCTAAGATCCCATATCGTGAGACTATTACCAAGGTTGCTCAGGCTGACTACCGTCACAAGAAGCAGTCTGGTGGTTCAGGTCAGTTTGGTGAGGTTCAC
>JAFYSI010000086.1 GCA_017559425.1 Alistipes sp. | reverse complement strand
GCTGCCGAGAAGGAGAAGCTCTATGTACGTATCGGTATGATTAGCCTCAGCACAAAGAACATGCAGGGTGCTGTTAAGGCTGCTAACGAGATCAAGGCTATAAACCCTGAGAACGGTTACGCATACTTCATCTTGGGTCAGTGCTATGCTGCATCTGCAAACTGCTCTGAGCTCAAGTGCCAGGCTTGCTACTGGGCTGCATTCGATATGATGAACCAGGCTGTACCTTTGTTGGCTTCAGAGCCTGAGGTTCAGAAGAGCGCACAGACTATGATGAACCACTACCGTTCTGCTTTCCCATCAAAGGAGGAGTGCTTCTTTGCTGAGTTGCAGGCAGGTAGCCGTTACACAATCAACCACGGTTTTGCAAGTGGTGTAAGCACAACAGTTCGTTACCGATAATTTAAGTAATGACAATAGTTTCGCTTAGACGATATTTAGCGGTAGCACTTCCTTTATTGGGAAGTGCTATCTTGCTATACTCGTGTAAAGCGGAGCAGACGACTCAGGAGGAGCAGGTCAACCTTGAGACCCTGATGACAGAGTATAGTGAGGATTTGTCGATTCAGATGTCGGAGAATGGTTTGAAATCTTACCACTTTTCAACACCTTTGATGGAGGGCTATGCTATGGCGCGCGACCCATATAAGGAGTTTAGAAAGGGTGTTAAGGTTGTGATGTATGAGAGCGATTCCACATCTAACGTTTCGGCTATTTTGACCTCTAACTATGCTATCTTCTATGATAACCGCAAGCTCTGGGAGGCTAAGGGTGATGTAGTTGTGGTGCAGACCAATGGTCGTAAGCTCTACACTCAGCAGCTCTTCTGGAATCAGGCTACCCACCGCATCTATTCGAATGTCGATTCGCGCATTATCGATGGTGATGAGGTCTACGATTGCGAGGGCTTCGAGAGCGATGAGAATATGAAGGATTGGCGTTATCGTAAGCTTAAGGCTGTTACATATTTCTCTGAGTCGGAGGCAGCGCCAGCAGATGCAGGTACAGATAAGCAGGCGGAAGATAAAAACGCTGCCAAGAGAGCAGAGAAATCCTCAGTGGATATGAGCTCAAAGAGCGATGGCAAGGCCACTAAAGCTCAGAACGCAAATACTCCACGTCGTAAGTTGAACAATGAGGGTCAGCTGAAAATCAGCCCCAAGGAGTTGGATAAAAAAGCTATGCCTATGGCTAAGCCTACCCGCGATATCAATATGTAATCTTGCGGCGAGGTTTTGTCATCTATTAATTGAGTTCGATGCTATGTCGAACTTGTGTTGTTTTTGAGAATGGATTGTTATGGCTTCTACAGATTTAATTAATTCTATAATCCTAATATGCGTGATGCTGCTTTTGTCGGCGTTCTTTTCGGGTATGGAGATTGCCTTTTTGAGCAAGAACCGTCTGCGCGAGGAGATTGATCGTAAGCAGAGTCAGGCATTTGATTTTGTGGCCCATCTGTTCGAGAAGCATCCAGGACAATACATCACCACAATCCTTGTGGGTAATAATATCTGTCTTGTCATCTATTCGCTCTATATGTCGCTGCTGCTTAGAGGCTTAGCAACTATCGCAGGCTGGGAGCATATTGCAGTCGGTGGCTCTGTTTTGTTGGAGACCATCGTCTCTACCATCATAATCCTCTTCTGCGGCGAATATATGCCTAAATCCATTGTCAAGAAGAATCCAAATTTCTACTATCGATTCTTCTATCCAATCATCTATGCGTTCTATTTGCTGCTCTATCCAATAGCTATCCTTACCACCTTCATCTCGTATGCAATTTTGCGATTGTTTGGCCGTAAGCGCGGAAGCTCAACCATCGACTACACCTTCAACCGTGAGGATTTGGTCAATCTTGTCGATGGCGAGGCTGTAGAGGCTCAGGAGGAGGACGAGGAGGAGATTCGACTCTTCCAGAACGCACTCGATTTTGCCGATTTGCGAGTGCGTGATTGTATGGTGTCGCGTGTCGATGTCGAGGCTGTTGATATCGAAAGCTCTATTGCAGAGCTTACAGAGCGCTTTGTAGAATCGAAGTATTCGAGAATCTTTGTTTGGCGTGATAGCATCGATAATATTGTCGGCTACGTTAACTCAAAGAGCCTTTTCAATAAGCCTCAGAGCATCGAGGATGTCCTTATTAAGGTCGATTGTGTGGCCGAGACTCTTCCGTTGCAGACACTGTTGCAGAACTTCATTAAGCGTAAACAAAGTATCGCTGTGGTTATCGATGAATTTGGCGGTACTGCGGGCATTATCTCTATGGAGGATGTCCTGGAGCAGATTTTTGGAGAGATTGAGGACGAGCACGATGTGCAGGAGACTATCGAAAAGCAGGTTGGCGAGAATGAATATGTCTTCTCTTGCCGTTTGGAGGTGGATTATCTCAACGAGCGCTATAATCTTGATATTGAGGAGAGTGAGGAGTACGATACCCTTGCTGGTTATATCCTATATAACTATGAAGGTATACCATCTGCCGGTGCGGTAATCAATGCTGGCAAACTCGAAATCAAGATTCTCCGCACCACCCGCGCGAGGGTAGATTTGGCCCGAGTTATAAAACGCTAACAAAAATAGCTTCAATAATATGGCTATTAAGAATAATTTTATTATCTTTGGTGGCTCAAAACGAATATAAATAGGTAAAATAAAATAGTTATGATTAGTCTAAACACATTAAGAACCAGATTTGGCGTCGTACTCTCGATTGTAATCGTGTTGGCGCTTTTGGCATTTATTATTTCATTGGGTCCAGAGATGGGCTTCTTTGGTAGCAACGACCCTAAGGTGGGCGAGATTGATGGCAACGACATCACTTACACTGAGTATTTGAAGGAGTACGAGACCATCAAGAAGTTTAACGGTGGCGATGAGTCAAGCGAGCGCGCTGTAGAGGCGTTGTCAACAGCTGCTTGGCAGTCATTGGTTGCAAAGCACGTTCTCATCCCAGGTTTCGAGAAGATGGGTATCGCAGTATCTAAGGCAGAGCGTATGGCTATGTTGAGCGGTGAGCACCCATCTGAGGTATTCCTCAGTGCATTCTCTAACCCTGAGACTGGTGAGTACGATGTAGCAGCATTGTCATCATTCTTGGCACAGGTTAGCACTAACCCTCAGTACCAGGAGCTCTGGAGCTACTTGAACGACCAGGCTATGTTGGACCGTATGATGGTTAAGTATTCAGGTCTTGTAAAGGCTGGTGTATATGCTAACGCTTTGGATGTTAAGCAGGGTCTTACAACTATGAACGAGAGCCGCAACGGTCGCTATGTACTTGTAGAGTATAACAAGGTTGCTGACTCTTTGGCTACAGTTACAACTGCTGAGGCTAAGAAGTATTACGAGGATAACAAGGAGATCTCTTACAAGAAGGTTCCACACCGTTCTTTGACTTATGTTGTTTTCGATGTAGCAGCTACTGCTGATGATATGACAGAGATCGAGAACAAGGTTAAGGCTGCTGGTGAGGAGTTCGCCGCAGCTGAGGATGTTCGTGCTTTCGTTCGTAAGAATATGGGTACTGTAGGCGACCACTACGCATCTGCTGCTGAGCTTTCAGCTGAGGAGGCAGTTATGTTGGAGGGTCAGCAGTATGGTCCAGTATTGAAGTCAAACGAGTGGGTAATGTCTCGCGCGTTGGCTGTTAAGGAGGCTCCAGATTCAGTTGGTCTTAGCCACATCGTTCTTCCTGCATCTAACACAGCATTGGTTGATAGCCTCTTCAACGCATTGAAGGGTGGTGCTGATTTTGCTGAGGCAGCTAAGAACCACTCTGCATATGCTCAGACTGCACAGGTAGGTGGCGAGCTTGGTGTATTGCCTTTTGCAGCATTGTCTGTTGATATGGCTGACCAGTTGGCTTCTGCAAAGAAGGGTGACATCGTTAAGGTTGCTCAGGGTGACGCAGTTCAGATCTTGAAGGTTACTCGTGCCGACAAGCCATCTAAGCACGTTTTGGTTGGTACAGTTACATATCCTATCGAGGCATCTTCTGCTACACGTCGCAATGTTCACAACACTGCAAGCCTCTTTGCTGTTGACGCTAAGGCATCAATCGACGCATTCAACGCTGCTGCAGCTGCATCGGCTGTTTCACCACGTATCGCTCGCATCAACCAGGGTCAGCGCACAATCGCAGCTTTGGAGAACTCTCGCGAGGTTGTACGTTGGGCATATGGTGCTGAGGTTGGTGAGATCTCTGAGATCTTCAACTTGGGTGATGCTTACGTTGTAGCAATGGTTACAGCTATCGATGATTCTAAGTACACTTCATTCGAGGATGTACGCGTTTCAATCGCACAGTACTTGCAGCGTGATAAGAAGTATGAGATCTTGAAGTCTCAGCTCGCAGGTGCATCTATCGAGGAGGTTGCTAAGAATACAGGTGTTGAGCCAGTAGCATTCGAGGAGGTTAAGTTCACTGACTATGGTGTAACAAACCTTACTATCGAGCCACGCGTAGTAGGTGCTATCTCTACAACTAACGAGACAGGTAAGCTCTCTGCTCCTGTTAAGGGTTACTCTGGTGCTGTTGTATTCGTTGTTGATGCAATCAATAAGAACGAGATTCAGACTCTAGAGGCTGAGAAGGTTCACTTGCAGGCAAACCGCGAGGGTCTTGCAACTCAGGCAGCTTTGATGTCTGTTCAGGCTAAGACTGAGAT
>JAFYSI010000003.1 GCA_017559425.1 Alistipes sp. | reverse complement strand
AGGCAAGTTTATCAACGACGGCATGTCGCCACTATCACGCAACCTACGCCGCATCGTAGACATAACATTTGCACTTGTGGGCCTCATACTCTTCTCGCCACTATTTCTCATCACCTACATCCTGGTTAGAGCCGAGGATGGTGGCCCTGCAATATTCAAGCAGGAGCGCATAGGTCGCTTTGGTCGTCCATTCTTCATCTACAATTACCGCTCCATGTGCATAAATGCCGAGGAGCGAGGGCCTCAACTTAGCCACGGCGGAGGCACACACGACAATAGACTAACACGCATCGGACGATTTATTCGTGCACACCATATCGACGAGCTACCACAGCTCTGTAACGTACTCATTGGCGACATGGCCCTTGTAGGCCCTCGCCCCGAGCGCCGATACTTCATCGAGAAGATCATGGAGTACGACAAGCGATATGTCTACCTCTATCAGATTCGTCCTGGCGTGACAAGCTACGCCACGCTATACAACGGATATACAGACACCATAGAGAAGATGTTGCAACGCCTGGAGTACGACCTCTACTATTTGGAGAATCGTTCGTGGCGCTTCGACTCGAAGATTCTCTTTAACACCTTCTGCTCGATAGTTGCGGGCAAGAAGTTCTAAACCCAAGAAAGTATGAAGATTGCAGTTGCAGGAACAGGCTACGTAGGACTCAGCATTGCCACACTTTTGGCCCAGCACAACGACGTTGTGGCCGTAGATGTTGTGGCCGAGAAGGTCGACTTGATAAACTCCAAGCGCTCACCCATTCAGGATGAGTATATCGAGGAGTACCTCAGAACCAAGTCGCTAAGTCTACGTGCTACGCTCGATGGCCGTGAGGCATATCGCAACGCCGAGCTTATCGTCATTGCCGTACCCACGAACTACGACCCGCAGCTCAACCACTTCGACACACACAACATCGAGCAGGTCATCGACCTAATTATCGAGGTTAACCCCGAGGCTACTATTGTCATCAAGTCAACAATACCTGTGGGCTACTGTCGCAGCCTATACGCAAAGTATGCAGAGCGTGGTGCTAAGCGCCTAAACCTCATCTTCTCGCCCGAGTTTTTGCGAGAGAGCCGTGCTTTGGAGGATAACCTCTACCCTTCACGCATCATCATCGGCACGCCCAACATCATTGAGGGCGAGGAGTTTAGCCGCGAGAACGAGGCCATACGCTTGCTTGCCGACAGCCTCACTATAGAGCGTATGTCAGAGTGCTTTGCCAAGCTATTGCAGCAGGGAGCGCTCAAAAAGGATATTCCAGTGCTTCGCATGGGTATCGAGGAGGCGGAGGCCGTGAAGCTCTTTGCCAACACCTACCTTGCTCTGCGTGTGAGCTACTTCAACGAGCTCGACACCTATGCCGAGATTAAGGGTCTCAACTCGCAGGCCATAATCGAGGGTGTGGGCCTCGACCCACGCATCGGCACGCACTACAACAACCCTTCGTTTGGCTACGGAGGCTACTGCCTGCCTAAGGACACAAAGCAGCTGCTGGCAAACTACAAGGATGTGCCTCAGAATATGATGACAGCAATCGTGGAGAGCAACCGCACACGCAAGGACTACATCGCCGACCAGGTGCTACGCCGTGCGGGCTACTACACTGGCTCGTCGGAGTGGGAGGCAGAGAAGGAGCGAGAGGTCGTTGTGGGTGTCTACCGCCTCACGATGAAGGCGGGCTCGGACAACTTCCGCCAGTCATCTATCCAGGGTGTTATGAAGCGCATCAAGGCCAAGGGAGCAAAGGTGATTGTATACGAGCCAACGCTCGAGGATGGAGCTATGTTCTTTGGCTCGGAGGTGGTCAACTCGCTCGAGAGGTTTAAGCAACTTAGCGACGTAGTTATCACCAATCGCTACCATGCAGACCTTGCCGATATCGAGGATAAGATATATACACGTGACCTGTTCCGTAGAGATTAACTCTAAAAAATTTGGCAATAGATGGCGGATGCAACAAATAGTAGTGCTGCAAAGGGTGCTATATGGAGTACGATAGACAAATTTGGCATCGTGACGATGCAGTTTGTCATCAATATTGTGCTTGCACGCCTACTCACGCCCGATGACTTTGGTCTTGTGGGGATGATTCTTATTATTGTTGCAGTATCGACAATAGTTGCCGACGGAGGCTTTAGCTCTGCACTCATACAGAAGTGTGATGCCACAGACAAAGACTACTCAACAGCTTTTTGGATTAATCTCACAATATCTGAATTACTCTACGGAGTAATATTCATCTTCGCCCCACTTATAGCCGAGTCGTTAGGCTATCCAATACTATGCTCCTTGCTACGCAGCATAGGCATAGTCATGGTATTCAACTCAATGGGGCTTGTTGCCAGATTTAAGCTAAAACGTCAATATGCCTTCAAGAAGATTGCCTTCTCGAATATTGGAGCCTACATACTATCTGCTGTGATAGCTATCATAATGTCAAGGCGTGGTTATGGAGCGTGGTCACTGGTTGCTATGCATATTGTTAACACTCTGTTCTCAAACGCTTTCATCATGTTTGCAGCACACTGGAAGCCATCAACAGAGTTCTCATACACCTCACTTAAACAACTATTTACCTATGGAGAGTATATGCTTATATCTGACATTCTAAGCAATATCTGCTTCCATATTCAAAGCACTCTTGTAGGTAAATATTTCACTCCACACATCGCCGGACAATATGCTCAGGCGAAAAAGATGGAAGAGGTAGCATGCATCACACTACCCAGTGCCATGGTTCAGGTGCTATTCCCACTGTACTCTCGTCTGCAGCACAACGTTGATGAACTTCGTGAAAGACTCAGAGATAATACTCGACTTATTGCTTTTGTCATATTTCCCCTTTTGACAATATTGATAATAATTGCTAAGCCTCTTATCATGCTACTCTTTGGTCCAAAGTGGATCGAGGCAATACCATTCTTTCAGGTATTGTGCATTGGAGGTT
>JAFYSI010000085.1 GCA_017559425.1 Alistipes sp. | reverse complement strand
GTTCGTAGCTCGCAACTACTACGACTGGATTAATCGCCGTGTCGCCGATGATGAGATCCCTGTGATGTCGCACACGCTTATGCGTCGTCGCATCTTCCCTGAGGTTGACAGTGCTACTCGTACCACGTTGGTTCTTATCGACAATATGCGTTACGACCAGTGGCGTATCATCGAGCCGTTGCTTCGTGGCTTCTACGATGTGGCTACCGACGACCTCTACTGTGCCATCTTGCCTACAGCAACGCAGTATGCCCGCAATGCACTCTTTGCAGGTCTTATGCCCCTTGCCATCGATAAGCTTATGCCCGAGCGATGGCTCAACGACAATGAGGATGGAGGTAAGAATATGTACGAGGAGGAGTTCCTGCGTCGCCTCATCCAGCAGTCGGGCAAGCAGTACAAACTATCGTTCGACAAACTTGTGCGTCCTGAGGCGGGTCGTAAGCTTTTGGATAATATGCAGCGTATCTACGATGCCGACTTCTCAGTTGTTGTCTACAACTTCCTCGACATCTTGTCGCACGCCCGCACCGAGACCGATATCATTCGTGATTTGACCGACGACGAGGCCTCGTTCCGCTCGCTTACGCGTTCGTGGTTTGAACACTCGGAACTCTACACACTGCTCAAGATGCTCTCGGAGCGTGGGCATAAGGTGATTATCACTTCGGATCACGGTACTATCCGTGTTGATAATCCTGTGCGTGTTACGGGCGATAGGGAGACCTCGCCAAATCTGCGTTACAAGACGGGTCGCAACCTCGCCTATAACTCGCGAGATGTCTATGAGGTCACTAGGCCTGAGGATGTTCAGCTTCCGTCTGGACGCCTCACGTCGAGCTACATCTTTGCCTACAACCGCGACTTTTTGGTTTACAACAACGACGCTAATAAATATATAAGATATTATAAGAATACGTTCCAGCACGGTGGCATCTCAATGGAGGAGATGATGGTGCCGTTTGCTGTGCTTATGCCCAAGAAAAAATAGATGATGGAAAGAGTTATTGAGATTCACTCGCTTGACGAGCTTGATAAGGTTGCTGAGGCTGTTCTCGCCTCGCTTGATGGTCGCACTGTTGTGGCCTTCGATGCCCCTATGGGTGCTGGTAAGACTACGCTCATTAGCCGTATAGCTGCAAAGCTCGGATCCCAGGACGATGTCACCAGCCCTACGTTTGCTATTGTCAATCAGTATGAGGGTAGCCGCACGGTCTATCACTTCGATATGTATCGCATCGAACGTTGGGAGGAGGCCCTCGACTTTGGCTCCGAGGAGTACCTCTCATCTGGTGAGTTGTGCTTGGTGGAGTGGCCTGAGAAGATTGAGCCTCTCTTGCCCGAGGATACTATGGTTGTAAAGATTGAAATTCTGTCGGATACGGCACGACGTTTTGTAATTCGATAAAAATTTCTACCTTTGTGGCTCTAAATTAGACGATGATGGAAAAGTACGAATCAAAACAGCAGCAGATTAACCACCCTGCATCGCTTGTTTTCCCAATAATTTCGCGTCTCGACCTCTTGTCGCCTGCTATGCAGGATAAGGTTGAGGATTGGCAGGCTACCGAGGATAGCTGCTCTTTTAAGGTTAAGGGTATGAAGGTTGGCCTTCGTATTGCTGAACGTGTTGAGAATAAGCACGTTAAGATTGTTGCCGACGAGGGCGGTATTCCTATCGACTTTACCTTCTGGATTCAGCTCAAGGAGGTTGCCGAGCGTGACACGCGTGTGCGTATGGTGCTCCACGCTGAGCTCAATATGATGATGCGAATGATGATCGGAGGCAAGATTCAGTCGGGTCTCGACCAGGCTGTAGAGGGTTTGGCTAACGCTCTGAATCAGTTTAGATAGGCCTTAGGAACGTAGCATAAAATTTGCTTTAATCCTCCGAGAATCAACAAAATCAATTTTATTTTGTTTTTTTGTTGCAAATTCCGTCAATTCAACGTATATTTGCGGACTATTTTTCGCAAACGAGTGTGTCGGCGGAGGAAAATAAGGATAATATTGTACTAAGAAACTAATAAAATAAAAACTAATTTAAGACTATGACAAAGGCGGATATCGTAAATCAGATTGCTAAGTCAACAGGCGTTGAGAAGATCCAGGTGCAGGCCATCGTTGAGGCCTTTATGGATAGTGTCAAGGCTGCAATGGCTGAGGGTCAGAACGTTTACTTGCGTGGCTTCGGTAGCTTCATCATCAAGAAGCGTGCTATGAAGGTTGCTCGTAACATCTCTAAGAACACAACCATCACCATCCCTGAGCACAACATTCCAGCTTTCAAGCCTTCAAAGACTTTCTCAAGCGAGATTCAGTAATTTAGTAAACCTAATTTAATATATTACAATTATGCCAAACGGAAAGAAGCACAAGCGTCATAAGATGGCGACGCACAAGCGTAAGAAGCGTCTTCGCAAGAATCGTCACAAGAAGAAGTAATCTTCTTATTCGACATAGGTGAAGCTAAGGTCTATGCCTTAGCTTTACCTATTTAATTAAAAACACTAGATTTACATTGTTAAGCTATGCAAAGAGAACTAATTATCAATGTAAATCCAACGGAAGTCTCGATAGCACTCTGCGAAGATAAGGTGCTTGTCGAGCTCAACAAAGAGCAGTGTCAGACAGGTTTTTCGGTAGGTGATATCTACGTCGGCAAGGTCCGTAAGATTATGCCTGGTCTGAACGCAGCCTTCGTAAACATTGGCCATGAGAAGGATGCCTTCATCCACTATCTCGACCTCGGCGAGCAGTTTGAGTCGTTGCAGCGTGTTGTGGATAGTCGCACACGCAACTCACGCGAGCTCCGTGTTGAGAGTATGAAGCTCGAACCATCGCTTGCCAAGGAGGGACGCATTGGCGACCATCTTCAGCAAGGTCAGATTGTTATGGTGCAGATTGCCAAGGAGGCAATCTCTACTAAGGGTCCACGACTCACGGCAGATATCTCACTTGCCGGACGCAATGTGGTCCTCGTGCCATTTTCGTCAAAGGTCTTCGTGTCGTCGAAGATTCGCTCGAATGCTGCAAAGAAACGACTTCGTAAGGTAGCACAAGATGTGCTCCCACAGAACTTCGGTGTCATCATCCGCACGGCCGCAGCCGAAGCCGAGGACATCGACATTATGCAAGACATACTCTCGTTGGTGGAGCGTTGGAACAGCACGCTTGCTGCACTCAGCAAGAACACAGCTCCAGCCCTGCTTATGAGCGAGATGAGCCGTGTTAATACCATCATCCGCGACTCGCTCAACGACACATTCTCGCAGATTACTGTCGACAATGAGCCGCTCTACAACGAGATTAAGAGCTATGTTCACGCCATCAAACCAGAGATGGATAAACTCGTGAAGCTCTACACGGGCAAGGTGCCCATCTTCGACAACTTCGATGTTGCGAAGCAGATTAAGTCGTTATTTGCCAAGTATGTATCGCTCCGCCGTGGAGCATACCTCATCATTGAGCACACCGAGGCTATGCACGTCATCGACGTCAACTCGGGTAATCGCACTAAGGCTGCCGACGATCAGGAGCAGACAGCCCTCGAGGTCAACCTCGCCGCTGCTGCCGAGATTGCACGACAACTTCGACTCCGAGATATGGGAGGTATCGTCATCATCGACTTTATCGATATGCGTAAGGCCCCCAGTCGCCAGATGCTTTACGAGGAGATGCAGAAACTTATGGCTACCGACAAGGCTAAGCACACCATCTTGCCACTTACGAAGTTTGGCTTGATGCAGATTACACGTCAGCGTGTGCGTCCTATTGCCGTTGCCGAGACCTCGGATGTCTGTCCTACCTGCTACGGCTCGGGTAAGGTTGAGCCAACGATTCTGCTCGAAGAGAAGATTGAGGGACAGATTCAGCTGCTCTCGGAGCGAGGCTGTAAGTTTGTCGACCTCAAGGTCAGCCCCTATGTTGCGGCATACCTCAGTCGTGGATTGTGGTCACGCCGTATGCGTTGGATTTGCAAGTATAAGCTACGTATCAAGCTCACTGCCGACCCAAGTGTTGGTATGATCGATGTGAGCTACCTCGATAAGGAGGGTAAGTCGCTTCTTCAATAAAACAGAAATTTTCAGGAAGCGAAATGGACTATTTGAAGAGTATCGTTCGTAAGTCCAAACGTGCGAACGAACTGAAAAAATGTTTGGAAACTAAGGGCTCTACCGTCCATCTCGAACAGATGGTCGGCGGAGCCTTTTCGCTTTATGCCTCGGATATCATCGAGCGAATGGGTGGTGTGCATATCTTCCTTGCCGAAGATCGCGACTCGGCCGCCTATCTTGTTAACGACCTATACGAACTCCTTGATGAGGAGCGTGTTGCCTTCTTCTCGTCAGGCTATAAACGCTCTGCAGCATACGGTGCTGAGGATGCACAGGGTGTCGTTCGCCGCACTGCAGCCCTCAATGCCATTGCAGGATTTAGCAACGGCTATCTTGCCGTATGTACCTACCCCGAGGCGTTGGCCGAGAGTGTTGCCGATAGGGTACACCTCGAGCACTTATCACGCACGATTCGCCGTGGTGATCGCCTCTCGCAAGATGAGCTCGTTGAGTGGCTTGCTGAGTACGACTTCGAGCGTGTCGACTTTGTCTACGAACCTGGTCAGTACTCGGTGCGTGGAGGTATCGTCGATGTATTCTCGTATGTCGAGTCGAAGCCCTATCGTATAGACTTCTTCGGTGATGAGGTAGACTCGTTGCGTAGGTTCGACATCTCGAGCCAGCTATCGTCGGAGCGTCCCGACGAGGTGGAGATTGTCCCTAATATGATGAGTCGTGGTGAGGATGAGCGTGTCTCGTTGGCCCACTTTGCTGGCGATGCTACCTGGTGGATATCGGATCCCGACTTCTCGCTGCGTAAGGTGATGGACATCCGTAAACGCTGCTTGGAGCAGGCCTCGGATGAGGAGGATGCCCGTGTTATAGCCTCGCGTCTCACGTCGCGACAGCGTCTATTGCAGGATTTAGAGGGGTGTAGTATAGCTCTCTTGAAAAATAATATTCGAGAGCGTCAGGCCGAGCATACCATAACGTTTGACACCACGCCGCAACCAAAGTTCAACCGTCGCTTCGAGCTTCTTGCTGACGACATACGTTGGAACACGGAGCGTGGCTACACAACCTATATCCTCTCGCACAACAAGGCACAGATTGAGCGTCTCGATAACATCTTCCACCAGACGGGTCGTCGTGGTGTTGAGTTCAAAGCTCTCGACTTGGTGCTCCACGAGGGCTTTGTGGATAATAGCTTGAAGCTCTGCTTGTATCCCGACCATCAGATCTTTGACCGCTACCAACGCTACCGTATTCGTGGCGAGATTAAGCGTGATGAGCAGATGACCGTTGCCGAGCTCAACGCCCTGCGTGTTGGCGACTATGTTGTCCATATCGACCACGGTGTAGGTCGCTTCGGTGGTCTTGTCAAGCTCAATGAGAATGGTCGTGTGAAGGAGGCTATCAAGCTGGTGTACAAGGATAACGACATTCTCTTTGTCAATGTCCACGCTCTGCACCGCATATCACGATACAAGAGTGGCGAGGCCGAGCCGCCAAAGATCTATAAGCTCGGTAATGGTGCTTGGCAGAAGCTCAAGGCTACGACCAAGAAGGCTGTTAAGGATATCTCGCGTGAGCTTATCGCCCTCTATGCCCAGCGTAAGGCATCTCGTGGCTTTGCCTTCTCGGAGGATGGCTACTTGCAGCAGGAACTTGAGGCGTCGTTCAAGTGGGAGGATACCCCCGATCAGCAGAAGGCTATTGCTGCGGTGAAGCGAGATATGGAGTCCGACCAGCCTATGGACCGCCTTGTCTGCGGCGATGTGGGATTTGGCAAGACCGAGGTGGCTATCCGTGCGGCGTTCAAGGCTGCTTGCGACGGTAAGCAGACGGCAGTCCTTGTCCCTACGACAATCCTCGCTCTGCAGCACTATCGCAGCTTCTCGGAGCGTCTTCGCGACCTACCCGTGACGGTGGAGTACATCAACCGCACGAAGTCGGCAAAAGAGGCACGTCGTATTGCCGATGAGCTGCGTTCAGGAAAGATCGATATTCTTATCGGTACACATAAGATGCTCTCGAAACAGATTGAGTTCCACGACCTTGGACTTCTTATCATCGACGAGGAGCAGAAGTTTGGCGTGGCAGCCAAGGAGAAGCTCACAAAGCTCTCCGTTGCTGTCGACACCTTGACACTTACGGCAACGCCTATCCCGCGTACGCTGCAGTTCTCGCTGATGGGCTCTCGCGACTTGTCGGTCATCTCGACACCTCCGCCTAACCGTCAGCCAATTGTTACAGAGTCGCACCTCTTTAGCGAGGATGTCATCCGCGATGCTATCGAGGAGGAGCTCTCGCGTGGTGGTCAGGTATACTTCGTGCATAACCGTGTCGAGGATCTGCCACGCCTGCAGGATATGATTCAGCGTCTCTGCCCTAAGGCCGAGGTGCGTGTGGGGCACGGACGTATGCCGGCCGACGAACTCGAAAAGCTCATTATGGACTTTATCTATGGCGAGTTCGATGTCTTGCTTGCCACGACAATTATCGAGAATGGTATCGATATCGGTAATGCTAACACCATCATTATCAATGATGCACACCGCTTTGGTCTTAGCGATCTGCACCAGCTGCGAGGCCGTGTGGGACGTAGCGATAGAAAGGGTTTCTGCTATCTGCTCTCGCCCCCTGAGGAGCTTCTTGCAGGTGATGCACGTCGTCGCCTGAGGGCCATCGAGGAGTTTTCGGACCTCGGCTCGGGATTCAATATCGCTATGCAGGACCTCGATATTCGTGGTGCGGGTAATCTGCTCGGTGCCGAGCAGAGTGGCTTTATTGCCGATGTGGGCATCGAGACATATCAGAAGATTTTGAATCAGGCTATCTCGGAGCTTCGTGCCGAGGGTCTCGACACCTCTGGCTTGTCGCAGGCCGAGAACGACGCTATGAAGGATGTTGCGTTTGTTGACGATGCAACAATAGATATCGATATCGATGCCTCAATTCCAGATAGTTACGTTCGCTCACAGGCCGAGAAGCTGCGTCTCTACCGCGAGATCGACGCTATGAAGGACGACAGCGAGTTCGAGGCATTCAAGGAGCGTCTCAAGGATAGGTTTGGCGGCTTGCCACAATCTGTCTTGGAGCTTATCGATGTTGTGAGACTGCGTCGCGAGGCTGTGAATCTCGGTATGGAACACGTCAAGGTTAAGAATGGATTGCTTATTGCCCGCTTTGTGGGCGACAACAACTCGCCATTCTTCAAGACCGACACCTTCCTTAGCCTGTTGCGTAGGGTTGTTGCCGACCCAGAGCGTTTTGTGGTTAAGCAATACAATAATCGTCTCTCGATGACCGTTAGGAAGATATACTCCATTGCCGAGGGTGTTGAGATGCTTCGTAGCTTGGCACAGTCGGGCGTTGAGGAGCAAACAAAATAGTCTATGAATCTAATTATTGACATTGGAAATACCAGGGCTAAGGCTGTGGTAATGAATGGATTGTCACTTGTTGAGAGCTTTGTTCAAGAGAGTTCTACTCGTGAGTGGCTCGAGGCTATCGTTCACAAGCATCCAGCCATTAGGCGTGCCATTGTCTCGTCTACGCGTGGCGATGCTGCTCTCTGTTGTCGTGAGCTTAGTACGCTGGTCGACTATGTCGTTGAGTTTCAACCTGCAGCGACCCCTATTCCCATCGGCAATAGCTACCACACGCCACAGACTCTTGGTGCTGACCGCCTCGCTGCTGCTGTTGGTGCTGCTGCTATGTACCCCGATTGCGACCTCCTTGTCGTCGACTTTGGCACTGCCATCACCATCGACTTTGTCGAGGGTGGTAGCTTCCGTGGTGGTAACATCTCGCCAGGTGTCACCACACGCTTTCGCTCTCTTGCCGACTACACCGCTTGCCTGCCACTTTGCTCGGCTACGGACGAGGTATTGGCCTACGGTCGCACTACGCGTGAGGCCATCGAGCAGGGTGTAATGAGGGGTGTTGAACAGGAGATTCGAGGCTATTGCGATGATTTTTCAAAGAAAAATGGGGAAAAACGTATAATTTTTACTGGTGGCGACGCAAAATATTTTGCAATGCGAATTAAAAATGCGATATTTGCAGACTGTGAGCCAGTGATTTTTGGGCTTAACACAATTTTGAACTACAATGCAGAGAACGAAGAGTAACATATTTCGTCTTTTGGCTATGGCCCTCGTGGCCGTAGTCGCTGTTTTACCTACCGCATCGTGGGCACAAACATCGAGCCTCAACGCCTACTCGCCATACTCAATGTATGGCCCAGGTGAGATTCATACCCCAGGCTCTGTGCAGATGCGTTCTATGGGTGGTGTCGGCATCGGTATGCGTAGTGCTTCGCAGATCAATGTCTTGAACCCTGCCGCAGCCAGCGTTGCACCCTCTAAGAGCTTCTTGTTTGATGTGAATGTCGACGGTGCTCACTATCGCAACTCGCAGCTCAAGTTCGATGCCCAGGGTAACAAACTCTCAACATCGCGTACAGCTCACAATACTGCCAACATCCATAATATCGGTTTGGCATTCCCATTGGCTAAGAATGTGGGTCTTATGTTCAACGTATCGCCCTATAGCAGTGTTGGTTACCGTGTTGTGAATACCGATGAGCAGCAGGACAACTGGGCAAATATCGGTCGTGTGCAGTATATCCATTCGGGTGAGGGTGACATCACAGAGGTTAAGCTCGCAGTGGGCTGGTCTCCCGTCCGTCAGTTCTCTATCGGTATTGCTGCCCGCTACTTCTGGGGTACTATCGAGCGTGACTACACAGCACAGGTCTCTAACGTTGTTACTGGCTCTGGTGTCTATGCCTCAACACAGGGTGTCGATACCTTTGTGCTTAGCAACTTCAAGTTCCAGGCTGGTATCCAGTGGGCAATCATCTCGAACGATAAGCAGATGTTGTGCCTCGGTGCTACATACGACCTCGGAGGCTTGCTTAATCCTCGCAAGCAGAGCTACTTGTATACCGACGATCAGGTGAATAGCTCGTTGGGTGGTCTTCCTATCAAGAACCCAATCTCGAAACTCGAGCTCCGCTTGCCACATCAGATTGGTGCTGGTCTCTACTATGTTGACCGCAAGATTTCGTGGGGCGTTGACTACAACTATGCTATGTGGGGTCGCGACAATGACTCCTATGTAGAGAACGCATCAAATAGCAATATCACAGTAAACTATACTGATACTCACACCATTAAGGCTGGTTTCGAGATTATCCCTCGCCGTGGTGATACCCGCAACTATCTCAACCGTATGTCGTATCGTGTTGGTGCTCGCTTGGGTAACTACTACCAGACATTCTGCTCGGAGCGTATCAACACTATGGCCATCACAGCAGGTCTCGGCTTCCCAATTCGCTTGTGGGGCTCATCGTCGATCAACGTTGGCTTCGAGTATGGCCGTATGTCGGCACCTAAGAGTGTAAGCTTCCAGGGTCAGAAAATCGGCTTGGCAACGCAGAACTACTACAAGATTTCGTTGGGCTTCTCGCTCTTCTCACACGACACGTCGGACTACTGGTTTGTTCGTCAGAAGTTTGACTAATAGGCTGAATAAATGAAAGATACAAACATAAATTTAAACTAATCAAAACATTATGAAAAGCGTAAAATTTCTCTTGGCTGCTGTAGCTTTGCTCGTAGGCTTCTCAGCTTCAGCACAGGATTTTAGCGACGACAAGCTCTATGGTAAGTGGGGTGCTACTGCCGAGGAGCGTGCATCAAACATCGGTGCAAGTAACTTCCTTAAGGAGGCTATGGATGCTAAGGACTATGCAGCTGCAACAGTCAACTTCCAGCAGTTGCTCCAGAACTGCCCAGCAGCATCTGTAAACACATTTACTCGCGGTACAACGCTCTACAAGAACCGTATCAACCGTGCTCGTAACCTCGATGAGAAGCGTCGTTTGGTTGACTCATTGATCCTCATCCACGACTTGCGTATCCAGTACTTTGGTGACGACGCTAAGTATGGCCGTGACTATATCCTCGACCTCAAGGCTCGTGACGTGCTCAAGTACTGCTCTCAGGACCGTGTATATGTTCGTCAGTGTTTGAAGGAGGCTATCGACGCAGCTATCGTTTCTAACAACGTGAAGCTCGACATCGTGGTTCCTTACTTCAAGAACCTCTGCGACGACTACAAGTTTGACGATACTATCAGCAGCGAGATGATCCTCACTGAGTATGAGCGTCTTGCTCCATTGTTCGACGCATCTTCTGACGAGAAGGCTGCTGACCACAAGAAGACCTTCGAGGATAGCTTTGCATCGAGCGGTGCCGCAAACTGCGACAACCTCGAGTCACTCTTCTCTCAGAAGCTCGCATCTAACCCTAACGACACTGAGCTCTTGTCACAGGCAGTAGCTCTTATGTCACGTGCAAACTGCTCAAGCTCGTTCTTCCTCGACATCACTGAGCGTTACTACACTATCAACCCATCGTCTGAGACTGCGTTGTTCCTTGCTAAGGCGTTCCAGGATCGTAAGGAGACAGATAAGGCTCTCAAGTATTTGCGTGAGGCTTTGGCTGTAGAGGCTGACCCATCTAAGAAGGAGTCACTCCTCGCTCAGATCGCTATCATCGAGCTCAGCGTTAACAACTACTCTAAGGCTGCTGATGCTGCACGTGCATTGCAGGGCATCAACCCACAGAACGGCTACTCATACTTCGTTCTCGGTCAGTGCTACGCATCTTCATCTTGTGCAAGCGATAAGATTGGTGGTGCTTCAGTTTACTGGGCAGCATACGACGCAATGACTCAGGCTGTAGACTTGCTCAGCCACGAGCCAGAGGTGCAGAAGGTTGCTCGCTCACTCGCAGGTGCTTACCGCTCAGCCTTCCCAACTCAGGAGACTTGCTTCTTCGCAGAGCTCTCTGCAGGTCAGGGTTACACTGTAAGCTGTGGCTTCGCATCAGGTAAGCGTACAACTGTTCGTTACCGCTAATTAACCTAAATAGGGTTGAGCGTTATGCGTAACACTATTTATAGATATGCATTGTTAGCACTCCTCGTTGTGGGGAGTGCTACATTGCTATTCTCGTGTGGCGAGACTACAACCACCGTTGAATATGACCTCGAGACGCTTATGACTGAGCGTAGCGAGAATCGTACCATCGAGATGACCGAGAATGGCAAACGCTCATACTCATTTACTGCCCCCATTATCGAGGGCTATAGCCTTGCGAAAAACCCATATCAGGAGTTTCGCGAGGGTATCAAGATGACCACCTATACCTCAGACACCCTATCTTTGGTCGATGCTACCATAACGGCCAACTATGCTATCTACTATGACAAGCAGAAACTGTGGGAGGCTAAGGGTAATGTGGTGATCATAAAGAAGAACCGTAAGGCGGGCGACACAACTGTCACAGGCCTTACAGAGGTCTATACCCAGCAGCTATTCTGGGATGCTCGCACAAAGAAGATCTACTCAAATGTCGACACCAAGATTCTCCAGCCCGATGGCTGGCACTTTGGCGTGGGCTTCGAGGCTGATGAGGACTTGAAGAATATCCACTTCAGAAAGTACAAGAGCGAGATGGAGTTCGACTTCTCGCCTGTCGAGGAGGGTGCAGAGGATGACGACAAGAGAGCAGATGCCAAGGGTAACGATGGCAAGGGTGGCAAGAGTCAAGGCAAGGATGGCGAACGTCCACGTCCTGGTGGCCGACCCACACCTCGCGACTCTAAGGGATCGCAGCGTGGGGGTACTATCAACCCATCACTATCTGCCAATCCAACACCTGGTAGCAAGCCTGCCAATGGTTCATCTACGCCTACCTCAAAGCCTCAGCAGCGTCCTCAGCTCGATGCTCAGAGTTCGATGTCGACATCTGTCGACCTTGATGGCAGTAGGGTAGCCCCATCATCTTCTCGTGGCCCAGGTAAGGGCTCATCATCGCTTCAGCCGCCAGGACCTCAGGGTGGTGTCCCAGCAGCTAAGGGCACATCACCTAAGAGTGGCACACAACCCGCTAAACGCGATGCTCAAACACCTACGAAGAGGTAGGTGTACTATATTATAAATATATGGAGACCCCGCTACTAACACAATTAGTTGTCATCGCAGTGATGCTCATCTTTTCGGCATTCTGCTCAGGTATGGAGATTGCGTTCCTTAGTCGCAACCGCCTACGTGAGGAGATTGACCGTAAGCAGAGCCCTATGTTCGACCGCATAGCCGAGCTCTTCTCACGCAACTCGAGCAACTATATCACAACAATCCTTGTAGGCAACAACATCGCACTTGTTGTCTATTCTATCTATATATCTACACTCCTAGCCGAACGCCTCGGAGTAGATAACCCTTTGGCTCAGACCATTATCTCGACAGTCATCATTATCTTCATTGGCGAGTATATCCCCAAGTCCATTGTGCGTCGTTCGCCCAACTTCTACTACTTGGTATCTTCGCCAGTGATGTATGTTATGTATATCATCCTCTATCCCCTATCACGCCTCACAACACTCCTCTCGTACGCTATTCTTCGACTTACGGGAAGCAAGATTGAGCCTCGCGAGGAGCAGACAGAGTTCAACCGCGACGACCTTGCACGATTGGTTGATGACGATAATGTGGAGGTACAGAGCGAAGAGGAGGAGGATATACGTCTCTTCCAGAATGCTTTGGACTTTGCTGATCTTAGAGTCCGCGACTGTATGGTGCAACGTGTTGATGTCGAGGCTGTTGATCTTGAATCAACTACTATCGAGGAGCTCACCGAGCGATTTATCGAGACCAAGTTCTCCAGAATCTTTGTTTGGCACGACTCTATCGACAACATTATTGGCTATGTAAACTCTAAGAGCCTCTTTGAGAACCCCGAGTGCCTCTCCGATATAATCATCAAGACAATCTACGTTGCCGAGACTATGCCTCTGCAAGCTATGCTTGAGACCTTCACAAAGCGTAAGGCTAGCATTGCTGTTGTCATCGACGAGTTTGGTGGTACGGCAGGTATCATCTCGCTTGAGGATGTCTTGGAGCAGATCTTCGGTGAGATTGAGGATGAGCACGATGTTCAGGAGCTTGTTGAGCGTGTTGTAGGAGATGGCGAGTGGATATTCTCATCACGCCTTGAGGTAGAGTACCTTAACGAGAAGTATGAACTCGGCCTTGTGGAGGATGATGAGTACGATACCTTGGCGGGTTTCATCATTGCCAAGCACGGAGGTATTCCGCTCGAGGGCGAGGAGATAAACGTGGGAGACTATATGATTAAGATTCTCCGTCGCGAGCAGTCGCGACTCGAGTTGGTAAGCTTGCAACGTCTTCAGAATAGGTAATTTTGGGTAAAAAAGACGAAATATCACCTCTAAATCGGCTACTAATAGCAAAAAAGGGGGACAATAGCGTATTTTTTATAAAAAAATTACTACCTTTGAGGTCTTAAACGTAAATAACAAAATAAAAATAAAACAGTTATGGCATCATTAAACACTTTGAAAACTAAGTTCGGCTTCCTTATTTCCGGACTTATTGCTGTTGTGCTTGTGATTTTTGCACTTAACATCGACAGCAATACCTTCGTTAACCAGCCTACAGATGAGGAGATTAACGGTCCTACAGTATTTACAATCGCAGGCCAGGAGGTTAAGCACGTTGAGTATGCACGCCTTCGTGACCTCTACAGCCAGATTAACACTATTAGCTACGCTGGCGTAACTACTATGGGTCACGATCAGGGTGCTTCTTTGGCATTCCAGACCCTTATGTTCAATAAGTTCATCGCACCTGCTTATGAGAGCGTAGGTATCTTTGCTACTGAGGAAGAGGTTCAGAACTACCTTACACAGCAGTATACCGACCTTCGTGCTCAGTATGCAGCGGCTGGATACTCAGAGGATTATATCGATATGTACATCAACATCTTCTGGGGTCGCGATATGTATTTCGCTACTCAGCAGTACGCTAACCAGAAGTTCATCGATATTTTGGCTGCTGGTAACTACCTCAACAAGCTTGAGGTTGCTCAGGCTCTTCGCAACGATAAGCTCACATTCGACGGTGAGTATGTTGAGATCCCTTACACAGCTATCGAGGATAAGGATGTAGTTGTTACCGACGAGGAGGTTCAGGCTTACTATGAGGCTAACCGCAAGGCTAACGCTAAGTTCGGTGCTCGCACTATCCGCTACGTCCGTTTCGACCGTCAGGCAACTGAGGAGGATAAGAAGGCTATCGAGGCTGAGGTTATGGCTCTCGACGCTAAGGTTGCTGCAGCTGAGACTACCGATGCTATCAAGAATGCAGTTCGTGCTGCTGGTGGTAAGGTTCAGCCATACTACACTGCTTACGAGAGCTTGCAGGCAGAGGTTGCTGAGGCTTTCAAGGCTGGTAAGGGTTACGGTCCTGAGGTTAAGAACAACGTTTGGACTGCCCGTTACCTCATCTCTGACATCACTGCTCCTGAGTCATTCGACATCGAGATTGCTAACTACGATGACCTCGCTGCTGCTGAGAAGGCTGTTGAGGAGCTCCAGGCTAACGGTGGTGACTTCAAGAAGTTGCAGGAGGCTGCTGACGTTAAGGCTCAGACTATCCAGTTCGCTCAGCTTCCAGTTAGCGACACTAAGCACTTTGTAGGTCGCAAGGCTGGTGATATCTTCGCATTCAACACAAGCGGCGTATCTACAGTTGTTAAGATCAATAGCGTAGGTGCTGAGAAGCGTTTCGTGCTCACAGCTAACCTCGATCGTGAGATCGTTCCAAGCGACGAGACTAACCGTGCAGTATTGGCTACAGTTGAGGAGTTCACATCTAAGATGGGTGACAACAACGACACATTCACTGAGGCTGCTCAGGCAGTATCTAAGAATCCACTCGTAGCTACAGTAACTCGTGCTGACGTATTCAGCAACTATCCTGCAATGGTTCAGGGTATTGCTAACTCAACTAATATGGCTCACTGGGCTAACGGTGCTGAGGTTGGCGAGTCTAAGCAGTTCGTTATCGACGGCGTTACATACGTTGCTTTGGTAGTGGCTGTCGACACTGAGGAGTATGAGGCTCTCAACGATGCAGCTATCCGCCGCAAGCTCACACAGGATAAGAAGTATGCTATGCTCGTTGCACAGGTTACCACTTTGGAGGCTGCAAAGGCTCTCGAGGGTGCTAAGGCAGAGTCTTTTGAGGGTGCTAAGTTCGCAGATAACAACCTCGACGCTCACCTCATTGGTGCTATCGCTGCAACTACACAGACTGGTAACGTTCAGATGATTCAGGGTACACGTTCAGCATACATCTTCGTTGTTAACAACATCAACGGCGAGGTAGACCCAGCTACTTATGCTGAGGAGCGTATTCCACTTACAGAGAAGGGTCAGTCAATCTATGAGAATGGTCTCTATATGTCATTCTTGAAGAAGGCTGATGTTAAGGATCACCGCGACGACACTACTTTCTAATCGAGTGATAAGATAGACCCCTTTGGGGTATTAAAATAGCAGCTTGGCATCGGCCAGGCTGCTATTTTTTTTATCATTCGTTTTAGAGGGTGGACTCAGTTCGCTTGAGTTTGGATGGGTTCTTATGGGTCAGAGGTGATAAGATGTGTTGATGGCTGTATGATTCAGCCACAAAGCAACTTAACCCATTTTAACTCATTATCACTCATTGAAACTTATTTGTTAACACCCTGAGATTCAATTTTGGATTAGAAGGCTGCAGCTACAACGCTCGGCAAAAAAATGCCGTCGATGGGTAGTACTTGGCGTACGTCCCATTGACGGCATTTTTGCTAGCGGCAGTAGATGTCTGCCTTATAATCGAAAATTAGCGGCGAGGCTTGATATCAAGCTTCACAGGCTTAATCATATTCTCTGGCAAGAGAATAGTGTCGAGCTCCTCCTTAGTAAGGATGCCGTGCTCGAGAACGATGTCGTAAACACGACGACCTGTAGCCATAGCCTCCTTGGCAATCTTAGTAGAGTTCTTGTAGCCGATTACTGGGTTGAGGGCGGTAACAATACCGAAGCTATCCTGAACATACTTCAAGCACTGCTCCTCGTTAGCCTTGATGCCATCCACGCAGTTAACACGCAATGTGTCGAAACCGTTCATCATAATCTCAGCTG
>JAFYSI010000084.1 GCA_017559425.1 Alistipes sp. | reverse complement strand
CAATCCCTCCAAACCTCCCTTTAAGTGTGCTTTGCTTCTTTTCGTTGCTTCGGTTCGGCATAACAAACTAGTTTTTCTGCTCTCACCTTAATCGCAACGCTGATAAGGGAGGCTTGTGGCAAACTTGAGGTTTGCCCATCTTCGATGGTTTTCTGAGGCAATCTATGAAAAAATCAAGAGGAGCTTCTTCGTTATTATATAGTCTGTCGTTAGGCACTAATTTACGCTTTATTGTTAGAGGATGGCGACAAAGTCGCCATCCTTTTTTATTGTTAGTTCTGCAATTTTGCCGTAGCTATTGTTTTTGGCACGAAATTGTGCTAAATTTGTAGGAGCGTATACCTTTATATATAATATAGCTATGGATATTGTTACGTTCCGAGAGTATTGCCTCTCGTTGCCTGAGGTAGAGGAGACGCTGCCGTTCGATGATGATACGCTTGTATACAAGGTTGCAGGGCGAATATTTGCTATGATATCTCTTAGTGCTCCCGACCACTTTGCCGTGAAGTGCCACCCCGACAGAGCACTCCTACTTCGCGATAGATATTCTGAGATCACGCCAGCCTATCATCTAAATAAGCGTCACTGGAATGATGTCAGCATCGTGGGCGAGCTTGCCGATTCCTTTCTTCGTGCCGAGGTTAGGCACTCCTATTTTGCCGTTGTGCGTAACAATGTAACGCCTCGTGTGCGTCGTGACGAGATTCTCGCTAAGGCCGCAGCAGCATTGGTGATAGATGATGCCGAGTGGTTGGAGTAGGGCTTATTCAGCTTTGTTGTTCGTAGCAAATCGAGCGAATGGTTCAATGAGTAGATTAGACTGCAGTTTTCTGCGGTCTTTTTTTGTGTTTCAGCTAAGATGCAGATAACCAGCTTATTAGCATATTTCCAAATGCCTTAAAAATCATCATTGTAACTCGCTGAAAATCAGCGAGTTGAAAAATGGACAAAATTTAATTTTTCATAGTATTGATAATCAGATAGTTAGCCCCCCCCCGCGGAAAAAATTGAGCCTCAAAAATTTGGTTTTCTGCTTATTTGAACTCTACCTTTGCGGTAGCGAAAAGCAAAAGTAACGAATGATTAACAAACAATCAAAAACCTTATTATTATGAAGTACATTAAATTCTTACTCCTATCAATCGTCTCATTTGTAGCGATGGCGTGTGAACCTGATCTTGAAGATTGCCCAGAAATTCAGCGATTCCCAGAGGCGGCATTTTATGAGGGCGACCTTATCGAGCAGATAGGCGAGGTGCAGAATACACGCTTAGTTCATATCGAGTTTTATCAGCTTGTGACAGGTGGCTATTCGTTGGCTATTGGCGATGTAGGCACCGACATTCAGAGTGAGCCTGAATATATTCTTTTCCGCAAGCTCGATGGTAAGTTGGATGCAGGAATAATATCTTTTGCTGCAGAGGATGTAGTTGGAATGGTTAACCTCGACGAGTATACATTTGTCTCACTAAATGCCGAACTTACTGCTGATAGGGCGGTGATTACGCTCGATTTTGGTGATGATAAGATATGGACTTGCGATATCGAGGCTGTAGCAATTATGCTTGAGTAGCATCCCCGTTAAAGAGACCACGAAACCGATAGTACTATATTACTGCTTGGGACATTTTACTATTATGTCAATAAATAAAATACCGACGGGAGACCGTCGGTATTTGTTTTCTGGGCTTTGATGCATATCGAGTGACCGCTATGCTATCGTGGCTCAAACATTTATTGGTTAGTATGTTTACTTGTCAAACTTTGCCTTAGCCTTCTCAAGCTGACGCTTGATGATATCCATAGAGTTGTCTATAGCCTCCTCAAAAGTGAAAGCACGCTCCTCAACGCGAATATCGCCGCCTGGGACACGGAGCGAAACAACTACTACCTTGTTACCCTTCTCTGAGTCGGGATCGAGGCGAAGAACAACCTCAACATCACCTGCTCTCTCATCGACAAAGCGATCCAATCTATCCATCTTCTTCTGAATAAAGTCAAGCAGAGGCTGGCCTGCATCGAATTTTACTGACTGAATCTGTACGTTCATAGGTCAAAAGTATTAAGTTTATATATAGTGCAGGACGAACGCTGCCGTCCCGCTGTCCGCCATAACTCTTAGCTCAAGAACTGTGCGTTTCTCGAGCCTGACTACTCATCACCACGCTCGCGAGGGTGTGCCGAGGCATAAATCTCACGCAGACGCTCGAAATTTGTGTGGGTGTAGACCTGAGTAGCCTTCAAAGAACTATGCCCGAGGAGCTCCTGAATCTCGCGAAGGTCGGCACCCTCGTTCAAGAGATGTGTGGCAAAGGTGTGACGCAACACGTGGGGCGAGGTTTTGCCCTGAATACCAGCACCTTTAAGCACCTTGTCGACGATACGTTGCAATGTACGTTGACTCAAACGCTCCTGTTTCTTTGATAAAATTAGTGCTTTTTTTTGACCTATGCAAATATTTTGCGAAGAATTTTGACTAAAATACTTTTTTAATATCTCGCCCACTGAACCCAATAATGGCACTATACGCTCCTTATTTCCCTTACCTAAAACGCGTATGTGGCTGAAATCGGCCGCTATATCCTCGCGGTTGGCATTCGTAAGTTCGGCAAGTCGAAGGCCTGTGGTGTAGAATAGGATTACGACAACGGCATTACGCAGACGCTCTTCGTCGTTTGAACTTATGTCGTCGCGAAGCGTTGTTATGAGTTGCATCATACGGCTATCAGGAACGAAAACGGGGAGACGTCGTGAGGTCTTGGCCGATAGTATGCCACTCACAATATCGCGATTTGCGTGGTTGTGCGTGATCATCCAGTGCCATAGTGTGCGTAGCGTGGCTACGCCACGATTTATCGACGATGCCTTGAGCTTGCGTCGCTCAGTGAGGTAGATTATCCACTCCTCGATGTCGCTACGCTCGATATTGTCGGGAATGAAGGTCTTACGCTCCAGACCGTGGAACGCTAGGAAGTCGTCGACATCACGACGATAGTTACGCACCGTGAGGGGTGAGTAGCGACACTCGGCCTCGAGCCATAGTATGAATTCGTCGATGATGGACATAGGCTACTTGAGGGGTAGCATAAGATATTCCACGCCGCGGCTACCCTCAACCGAGAGGTAGAGTGCCTCGGCAGTCACCTTGAGGTCGCGAAGCTTGCGGCCGTGGTCGATATAGACCCTGCCAATAATCTCAATGCCTCCACGCTGCGTCACGCGACCCAAGAGCAGCGACTCGGGATTCTTGCCTCGTTCCATAACCAAGAAGTGGTGTGAGGGGAGGAGATAGAGTTCATTCTCAACGGTATATGAGTTGTCGTTGGTGTCAATAAGCGTGAGGTACTCAATGTCGTATGTCGTAGAATGCACAAGCGAGGTGTTGCGACCTATGTTCTCCTTGAGGGCTGTGTGGTATGCCCCGCTCCAGACTATGCACTCCTCGCGGGCCTCGATCTCGAGTAGTGTTATTGCTGCTGGCAGTGTGCCGACAACGGGCGTTATTGTAGCTGTTATAGCGGCATACTCCTCGCCGCTGAGATACAAAAATCTATCCTCGGCCTGTGCTGGAGGGGTGATATCCTCGAATGCTCGCTTGCCCGCACTCTCCGAAGCGGCGATAATCTCCACAGCTCTACTAAACGATGCTACCAGCTCACCGTACTCGGCAAACCTCTTCTTCGACATCTTCTTGAGCACTCCGCCAACAGCCGTCTTGCCAATGTTTGCACGTCGCTTACCTAACGAGTAGGCGAAGTTCATCGCTCTGCCATCCTCAGCATTCGACGACCAGGCGGCGAGCATCGGTGCAGTGTGCAGCGATAGCATACGCACGTCCAGGCGGCTCATCGAGCCATCGCCCTCACGCAGAAGGTTGTAGAGGTAGACATATAGTGCTGCGGTGTTGGCGTCGCTCGAACGTGTTGTGACACGCTCCAAAATCTCGGTGCGTGTGGCCCTGTCGAGTTTCGAGACGGCAATATCACCCCTCATCACACGACGCATCGCCTCATTCACGCGGCGTGAGGCGAGCACCTCTCTCTGCTCCAACGTGCTGAGCTCTGTCCAGGGTCGCTGGGCAAAGAGTGTGGTGGAGAGTAAGAGGGTGAATATTAGGATGATACAGCGACGCATACTCTACTTGAAGAATTTGTAGTGGAAGATGAGTAGGTAGACAACGGCACACGATATGTAGGCGTCGGCAACATTGAATACCGCACCGAAGAAGTAGCCATCGCCACCAACAAGGAAGTTAAGCCACGATGGGCAGCTCTCCCACTTGAAGAGCGGAAGGTGGACCATATCGATGACCTTACCCGTAAGAAATCCTGTGCCCTGAGCCTCGATGAAGAGACCGTAGAAGAGGCAGTCGACCATATTGCCAATAGCACCCGCAAAGATGAGTACAGCACCCACGAGAACGCCCTTAGGCACCTCGCTGCCCTTCTTGATGAGGTAGTTGATGCCGTAGCCGAGGGCACCGATCATCGCAAGACGGAAGAGCGAGAGGGCAATCTTGCCCCAATCCACGCTGCCGCCACCGCTGCCGAGCTGCATACCAAAGGCGAAACCTGGGTTCTCGACATAGCAGAGGTTGAACCACGAGAAGACCTCAATCTTCTCTCCGACCTCCATATTTGCGTGTACCAACATCTTTACAAGCTGGTCGAGAAGCACCAGCACAATTGTCCAAATGGCCACCTTGTGACCTGTAGATAGCTTTGCTAAAGTCATAGTTTTCAGTATTATAGGGCTCGTGGGCAGTGTGCTCATCGGGCCAATGTCCCACGTTAGGGAAATAATTTTGCACAAATATACGAAATTTAAAAAAAATATACTACTTTTGTGCATCGTTTCGATGCCCAGATGGCGAAATGGTAGACGCGCTCGTTTCAGGTGCGAGTGCTTAGCGGCGTGTAGGTTCGAGTCCTATTCTGGGCACAAAGGCTGACTTCTTCGGGAGTTGGCCTTTTTTGTTTTGTTTTGTGACGGTGACGGCTTGGGGTGGTGTCTGCTTTGCAGACAGCAATTGGGGATTTGTGTGCGTTAGTGAGCTAGCTCCCACGCCCACCAACCCCAATTCTTGCTTTGCAAGTGCCACCCCAAGCCCTTGTACCCCGATAGCACTGTTCACTGGATTGTAGGTTGCGGGGATAGAAAAGAGTTTATTGCTCGACCTTTGGTCTGCGCCAATCGGTATCCCCGCTACTGCTTCGCAGTTCGAGTCCTATTCTGGGCACAAAGGCTGACTTCTTCGGGAGTTGGCCTTTTTTTGTTTTGTGACGGTGACGGCTTGGGGTGGTGTCTGTAAGGCGGTCCAATTAGGTGTAATTTTTGTCAAGTATCTGTTGACGTTGACCTTTGCGGGGAGGAATGCGTGGAAATTCGGAAATTTTTCGTATCTTTGTGCCAAATTATATTTCATTGTTATGGCAGGTTCGAATTTTGTCGATTATGTAAAGATATTTGCCCGCTCAGGTCACGGCGGTGCTGGCTCGTGTCACTTCCGTCGTGAGAAGTTTGTGGCATTTGGTGGCCCCGATGGTGGCGACGGTGGTAAGGGTGGTAGCATCATTCTCCAGGGCGACAGCCAGTATTGGACTCTTATCCACCTCAAGTACAAGCGTCACCAGTTTGCCGAGGATGGCGAGAATGGCCACGGTGCCCGCTCAACAGGTGCTGATGCTAAGGATATCATCATCCCTGTGCCACTGGGTACTGTAGCAAAGCAGGTATTCACCGACGAGGAGACTGGAGAGACCTACACCGAGGTTGTCGGCGAGGTTACCGAGCACGGCGAGCAGCTTGTGCTCCTGAAGGGTGGCCGCGGCGGTCTTGGTAACTGGCACTTCCGCACAGCGACAAACCAGACACCACGCTATGCACAGCCTGGAGAGGATGGTCAGGAGGGTGCCTTCATCCTCGAGCTTAAGGTGTTGGCCGACGTAGGTCTTGTGGGCTTCCCAAATGCGGGTAAGTCGACACTCCTGTCGGTGGTTTCGGCCGCTAAGCCTAAGATTGCAAACTACGCATTTACAACGCTCGAGCCTAACCTCGGCATTGTGTCGGTGCGTGACGACCACTCGTTCGTTATGGCAGACATCCCTGGTATCATCGAGGGTGCTCACGAAGGTCGTGGTCTTGGTACCCGCTTCTTGCGTCACATCGAGCGTAACTCGGTGCTTCTGTTTATGATTCCTGCCGACAGCGATGACATCGCTGCCGACTACGATATCCTTCTCGGTGAGCTCACGCAGTATAACCCAGAACTCCTTGATAAGCAGCGACTTTTGGCCATCACTAAGTGCGATATGCTCGACGACGAGCTTATCGAGCAGATGCGTGCTCACTTGCCTGAGGGCATCGAGTCGATCTTCATCTCATCTGTAGCGAATATGAATATCACGCAGCTCAAGGATATGCTCTGGCGAGCACTCCAGCAGTAAGATTTGCGAATAGAACCAAACAGCGATAATGAAGGGACCATATTCAGGTTTATGGTTTTTGCTCACAGTAGGCTTCGCGATATTCTTCGTGATGTCGGCATTTGGAGGCATTAAGATTGGTGCTGTCGAGCTCGAGTGTTCGGAGTTCTATGCCGAACTCACAAAAATTGGGACGGTGGAGAAGGCTGATGTTATGACTGCAACTGAGGGTGTGCTGACTGCCGATGTTGAGACTGCCGATGTTGAGACTGAGGATGTTGAGGAGCCACGTTTTGTGGTCGACACAATGCCGCAGCGAATACTCTTCATCGGTGACTCAATGCTCGAGGGCCTTTCGCCACGATTGGCAGCCTACGCCAAGCATAATGGCCATAAATTGTACTCTATAATTTGGTATGGCTCAACGACTAAGGTGTGGGGAAATAGTGACAAACTTGCAAAATATATTGCGACCTATGACCCTACATTTATCTTCGTGTCGCTGGGTGGCAACGAGATGTTTGTGCGTGACATCAAGACCCGCCATCTCGAGCCACTAAAGAGTATACTGTCGCAGCTCGGTGACATCCCTTATCAGTGGATTGCTCCACCCAACTGGAAACCAGATACGGGCATCAACGAGCTCTTGGCGGAGAATATTCCCGCCTCGCGACTCTTTGTGAGCAAGGATCTCACGCTTGCACGTGCCTCCGACAAGGTACATCCCACGCGTACGGCAGCTTACGGTTGGTTCGACCTTATCGTGGCGTGGATGGCCGAGAATCAGGATTATCGCATAAAGCTCGAGACACCACAAGTTCAAACTGCTAAGCCCGACAAGCTCGAGGCTCTTGCACCTCCAAAGTAGCGATGACCATCTCCACATTATGGGCCAACATCCTTGAAAAGTTGGCCTACGACCCACAGTCGCCTATGATCTTCTCGTCGGGAACATTCTGGGCACTATTCCTCATCTTTATGCCTATCTACGCTCTCTTGAAGCGTAGCCGTATGAAGATGATAGTCTATGTAGTGGCCTTTAGCCTCTACTTCTACTACAAGTCGAGCGGAGTATTCTTTCTGCTTATCGTAGCCACATCTATTATCGACTACCTGCTCTCTCTCGTGCTTGCAAGGCGTGAGAAGGAGTGGCAACGTAAGTTGTGTGTGCTGCTCTCGGTAGCGGTGTCGCTCAGCGTACTTGGATATTTTAAGTATGCTAACTTGCTTGTAGAGAGCTGGTCATACCTTGTTGGTAGTAACTTCCAACCCCTCGATATTATCCTTCCCGTTGGTATATCGTTCTATACCTTCCAGTCGATAAGTTATATTGTCGATGTCTATCGCCGACGTATCGAGCCTACCGACTCGTGGCTCGAGTATATCTTCTTCTTGTCGTTCTTCCCAGCCCTCGTTGCCGGCCCTATTGTGCGTGCCGACCACTTCTTGCCGCAGATTAAGGATAACCGTATTCCTGAGCGTAGTGAGGTGTGGATGGGCTTCTGGCTCATTCTGCTTGGTGTTGTGAAGAAGGCACTTTTGGCCGACTATATTGCTCAGTATAACGACATTATCTTTACAACGCCCGAGACCTATACTGGCTTTGAGAATCTTATGGCGATGCTCGGCTATACGATGCAGATATATTGCGACTTCTCTGGTTACTCGGATATGGCCATAGGTATCGCTATGATTATGGGCTATAGGTTGCCGCAGAACTTTAATCTGCCATATAAGTCGCTCAATGTCACTGAGTTTTGGCATCGCTGGCATATCTCCCTCTCGTCGTGGTTGCGTGACTATCTCTATATCCCGTTGGGTGGTAATCGTCGTGGTAAGGTGCGTACCTATTTCAATAACCTTGTGACGATGCTTATTGGAGGCCTCTGGCACGGTGCATCGTGGAAGTTTGTGGCCTGGGGAGGTTTTCACGGAGTAGCACTCATCGTGCACAAGATGTCTTTGCCGCTGCTCAATAGAATCCCGAATACCCGCCTCGTGAAGTTAGTGTCGTGGCTCTTGACAGTGAGCTTTGCTATCTTTACGATGACCATCTTCCGCGTCAATGTGCTTGGCGATCTGTGGGTTATGCTCCACAATGTGTTCACTAATTTCCACCTCGACTACCTTCCAGTCTTTGTCGATGTGCGTCTTACGTGGTGCATCTTTATGCTCATACTCATCATCTCGCACGCTATGCCCGATGGCTGGTGGCAACGCCTCGGCGAGCGTTTCGCTGTGATGCCCTGGGTTGTAAAGCTCCTTATCTTCGTAGTTGTCGTTCAGCTCGTTTTACAGTTTAGAAGCGAGGATGTAGCACCCTTTATCTACTTTCAATTCTGATAATTTCAAAAGGTGGTTTGCTGTACTCTGTTACGTAGGAACCAGGCGTGTAAAAGATAAATTAGGGGTTGTCTACACTTTGGACAACCCCTAACTCTTTAATACTAACTCTATTTACTTTGTGCTGAAGATTACCGGGAGTACATAGCTTACGGCCACTGGCTCGCCCTTTTGCTTGCCTGGCTCCCAGCGTGGTGATGAGAGCAACACACGGCGTACCTCATCGGCGAAGGCATTATTATTACCGCCGTTCTCAAAAAATATAATGCTGCTTGGAACGATATATCCGTGCTTGCCAATCGTAAACTTCACAACGACCTTCACCTGGTCCACCTTTATATCCTTAATCTCCTCTGGATAGCGAAGATTCTCGGCCAGCCATTGCTGGAATGTCTCAATATCTCCACCCATAAACTTACCTGGGTCCTCAGGTGCTATAAAGACGTGATCCTCCTTAAGTGTTACGAGTACTACGCCATTAGATGTGTCACCGAATTTCTCATACTCCTTGAGCTCTGATGGCTCTTTGACAACGGTGATTACATCGACGTGGCCTTGGTTAATGAGTTCGTTCACCTCGCCAGCAGATACCACGCACTCGTTAATAATATAGATAGGGTCTTTCTGCTGAGCATAGGCCGTGAGTGCTGCAAAAGTAAATGTCGCAATTAAAAATAGTCGTTTCATAGTAAGTTGCTTTTTTAGGTTAAACATTGGGCAGCTGCATTTTTGTTAGTGCAAAGGTAGTGCGACGGGGCGGTTAAATCCAAATATTTTGTGTTAAAGAGTGTTAACGCATTTGTTAAATAGTGTTAAATCTGCCGGCCGTGGATGCCTACATCACAAGTTTTTTCCTAACTTTGTGGTATGAAACGTGGACGATTTATATCTCTTTTTGCACTCGCCATCCTCTCTTTGGCTCTACTTGCCGTAGTCGAAGTGGTGTGGAGCGTGCGTTCGTATCGTGAGATGAGAGAGGGTTATATGCGTCAGATTACCAGCGTGTTTGATGAGTCGATGTGGCGTTATGCGGGCGATATCTCAGGTTCGAGAAATATCTCTTTTGGACCACTTGAGCGACTCTATGCCATAGTTGGTGAGCAGCTACGTACCTCAGGTATCGAGACTCGATTTAGTGTCGAGATGTTGCTACTTGTCGATGGTGTGCCTAGGCTTGCAACGCAACACGGCGATGATACAACGTCGCTACGCACACTTAGTGTCGAGACCCAGATATCGTCAATCATCATTCGCCTATGTGTTGAGGATCCGCACTCTAAAATCTTGGCGAGTATGCACGGTATGATAGTAATCTCGATTATTGCTACGTTGCTGCTTATATTGACATTTGCATATCTCCTGAGAACCATATTTCGAGCCAAGAGCGTGGAGCGTATTCGTCGCGATTTGACGCATAACATAACCCACGAGTTGCGTACGCCGATAGCTGCTGCACGAGCTGCTACCGAGGCGTTGCGTTCTACGCCCCAGATAGCTGAGAATTGCAGGCTTCGTGAGGAGTATCTCGCGATGACCCATCACGAGCTTGAGCGTCTTGGAGTGATGGTAGACGATATTCTGCGTAGCTCGCTCGATGATGAGTCGCCAGCAGTGTATAATAGCGAGAGTGTTGAGCTTCAGGGTGTTGTGAGTGAGGTTATCACGTCACTACGCTTGAAGTATAGCTCTCGTGAGATAGATTTCAGTGCCGATATTGCTGAGGGTACACGTCTCTGGGTCGACAAGACAAGCCTTCGCACCATTGTGCAAAACCTTGTGGACAACAGCATTAAGTATAGCGATGGCGTGGCTAAGATTCGATTATTGGCCATCGTCTCAGAGACGAATGTGTCATTTAGCATTAATGACGAGGGTGTTGGCATTGAGCACTCCGAGCAGCGAAGAGTATTTGATAAGTTCTACCGTGTGACGAGCAACTATCGTCAAAATAGTCAGGGTTACGGCCTTGGCCTATATCACGTCCGTATGCTTGTGGAACGTAGTGGCGGTAGTATCTATCTGCAGTCAATGCCTGGGCGAGGCACAAGTGTAACTGTAATACTTCCAAAGTATGGAGAGAAGAGCGATTCTTGTCGTTGAGGACGATGCCACACTGCGTCGCATCCTGTGTGATGTGCTCATCATCAAGGGCTACGAGGTATTCGTGGCCGAGGATGGCGAAGAGGGTTGTCGTCTCTTTTCTGAGCATAGCATTGACCTTGTGATTGCCGATGTTATGATGCCTCGTATGGATGGATTTGAGATGGTGCGTCGGATGCGTGAGAAGAGTGCCCACACGCAGTTTATCTTCCTCTCGGCTCTTGATAGTGCCGAAGACGTAGTCGAAGGTTTTCGCTCAGGTGGCCACGACTATTTGCGTAAGCCGTTTGATATGAGTGAGTTATTGGTGCGTGTAGAGTCGCTCATCAGTCGCCTTGAGGTGCGTCAATCGGCCTCTGAGCTGCGAGTAGGCAGATGTCTCTTTAACCTTGAGAGCTCAGAGCTTCGTGATGGCGATAGGGTAGAGCACCTCTCGTCGCGTGAGGCGGCAATACTCAAGACCCTGCTTGATAATCGTGGTGAGGTGGTGACCTATCAGCAGCTGCTCCTCGATCTGTGGGGCGATGATAGCTACTACAATCTTCGCTCGATGAATGTCTTTGTCTCACACCTAAGGTCTAAGCTTGCTCGCATTGGCTCGGTGCAGATAGCCTCGGTAAGAGGCGTAGGATACAAATTAGGCTGCAAGGAGTAACCCTGCAGCCTAACTTATTTATAGTCGATATCGATTACAACGTCTTGAGGTACTCGGCAACATTACGCTCGATACGCTTCTCGACATCCTCGTCCTCAGCACGTACGAACTTGTCGCCAGTGACAGCCTCGTAGAGCTCGATGTAACGCTCGGTGATACCTGTGATAACCTCCTCGGTCATCTCTGGCACCTGCTGACCCTCCTGACCCTGGAAGCCATTCTCCATCAGCCACTCACGAACAAACTCCTTAGAGAGCTGCTTCTGCTTTTCGCCAGCTGCCAAACGCTCCTCGTAGCCCTCCTTGTAGAAGTAGCGTGATGAGTCAGGGGTGTGAATCTCGTCCATAAGGTAGATAACGCCATTCTTCTTACCGAACTCGTACTTTGTATCTACCAAGATAAGGCCCATCTTCTCAGCAATCTCAGTACCACGCTGGAAGATAGCACGGGTGTACTTCTCCAACTGCTCGTACTCCTCGCGAGATACAAGACCCTGTGCGATGATCTCCTCCTTAGAGATATCCTCGTCGTGGCCCTCGTCAGCCTTGGTAGTAGGGGTGATGATAGGCTCTGGGAACTTCTGGTTCTCGACCATACCATCAGGCATAGCTACACCGCAGATGGTACGCTTGCCAGCCTTGTACTCACGCCAAGCGTGGCCCGACAAGTAGCCGCGGATGACCATCTCGACCTTGTATGGCTCACAGCGGTGGCCAACTGTCACCATTGGATCTGGCACTGCGATCTTCCAGTTAGGAAGGATATCAGTTGTTGCGTCGAGGAACTTAGCAGCAATCTGGTTGAGCACCTGGCCCTTGAAAGGAATACCCTTAGGAAGCACTACGTCGAATGCTGAGATACGGTCCGACACGACCATTACGAGGTAGTCGTCGTTGATGTTGTAGACGTCGCGAACCTTGCCCACATAGTGGCCCTTCTGGCCCTCGAACTCGAAGTTGTTTTTAACGATAGCGTTCATATATTTTAGTTTTAGATCTTGTCTTTGTCGGCAGCGTGCAAATAGACGCTTGTTAGGTGCAAAATTAGTAAATTTTTCCTAAATTTGCATAGACTTACGTACAATCATTGCGAAATAGTTTGCACAAACTCACGTCCAACTCTCGCTTTGTGGCTTGGCTATGCTCTATTGGTGCTTCAAGCAGTGGATGTTGGCTCGAATGTTGAGGTTTTATCGGTGTATAGTTTTAAACGTTATTGGTTATGGCTCAGGAGCAAAAAGATAGGTTGTTTACGCGTGACTACATCTTCACCTGTATCGCAGCATTTTTGATGTCGTTCTCGTTCTTTATCCTTGTACCAACGCTGCCGTTGTATCTCAAGGATAACTTCCACATCTCGCCAGCTTTGGTGGGCGTGGTGCTCTCGTGCTACGTTGTCGCTGTGCTTAGTGTTCGTCCTATGGCGGGCTTTGTGGCCGACACGCTGCCCCGCAAGAGCGTCTACATCGCATCGTACTCAATATTTGTCGTCACATTCATCGGCTACTTCTTCATTAAGCATACGCTCGCACTATTTATCCTGCTGCGTATCTTCCACGGCTTTAGCTTCGGTATGCTGACAACGTCGGGAAATACACTTGTAATCGACGTTATGCCATCGTCGCGTCGTGGCGAAGGCCTTGGCTACTATGGCGTTACCAACAACCTCGCTATGGCCTTTGGCCCTATGGCGGGATTGTTCGTCGTCTCGTCGGGAAGCTATACGCTACTCTTCCTTACGTCGCTCATCACGGGTGCTGTGGGTCTGCTTCTTGGTGCTCTTGTGCGTGTGCCACGTCGTGAGCTGCCGCCGCGTGGCGAGTTTCGACTCTCGGCCGACAGGTTCTTTCTCAAGGAGGGTATTCGTGCCTGCGTGGCATTCTTTATGCTCGCCATCCCTTATGGTATGACAACGAGCTATATGGCCCTCTATGCAGCCTCGGCGGGTATCAAGCACAACGCAGGATTGTTCTTCACGGTGATGGCGGCGGGACTCATTGCCTCGCGACTAAACTCAGGAAAGCGTGTGGATCGCGGATTTATTACCGAGACTATCACCGTAGGTATCGCCGTTGCATTCTTTGGAGGCCTTGGTGAGGCCCTGCTCTCGACGGTATCGCACTGGAGCATTGTGGCGGGATATATCACCTACTTTGTCACCGCCTTCCTCTTTGGTTACGGCTACGGCACGATGTTCCCAGCCTACAACACACTCTTTATCAACCTTGCCCCAAACTCGCGTCGTGCCACGGCAAATGCCACATACCTCACGGGCTGGGACGTGGGTATCGGTGGCGGTATGCTCTTGGGAGGTTATATCTCGGAGTGGGGGTATGAGTACTGCTATATGCTTGGTGCTGGATTGATCGTCATAGCGTTTGTCTTCTTCTCGCGAGTTGTCACACCGCACTTCCATAAGCACCGTTTAGCATAAAATTAGGGCTGCCCCGAGGGACAGCCCTAACCTATTTTATCTCGCAAGTCTTAGAACGCGAAGCCAGCCTTAACAATGGCGTAGTGATAGTTGCTAAGTGGGTTGTAGATATATCCCACCTGGAGAGGGAATGTCACGTTGCCAGCCTCGAACTCCTTGTTGAACATAAGCGAGAGGTTTGTGACGTTGAAGCCCTTTGCAGGGTTGTCCCAGTCGTACTCGTTACCCACGCGTGTAGGACACCAGAATGGGCCAGTCCAAGGTGAAGCACCTGCTGTAATCTCGATGTCGAACAGATCCTTAACTGGCTGAGTGTATGCCACCTCGAAGTATGATGAGAAGGCACGCTTGCCAGCACGCTTACCCGTTGTGAGAAAGTCGCTCGAATGGATAAATGTTGTTGCCCAGTGCAGACGCAGACGATCGAAGAACGTATAGTCGATAGTTGCTGTGAGGTTGTGCATATCTTTGTCGAAGAAGCGGGTGTTGAAGTCGCTACCTACGCCACAGAATACGTCGTAAATGGTGATTGAGAGGTTCTCGTGCTCGAAGCCGAGGAACATATCAATCTCCTTATAGTCGCTCAAGAGCGAGGCGTTGCCCCACAGGTTAATATAGAACTTACCATAGCCAATTGTGATGCCAGGCTGGAACGAAGGGTCGACCATATTGCCATTACCGCCACGGTACGACTGGTCGAAGCCACGCCACATATAGTTTGAGGCCAAGTCGCAGCTTGCGTTCCACCAGAAATCCCACTCATATTTGTCGCTCGATGTATTGTCCATAGAGAGTTCGTTGCTGTGTGTTATGGCACTATTGCCAAGAGTGGTAGGTGTTGTTGCCTGCACATTAACTGAAAGTGCAAAGGTGGCAAGGAAGAGTGCGAAAAACTTTCTTGTCATCGTTTGTTTAGAGTTAATCGTTTAGTTTATAAAATGTTTGTTAGTGTTTTGTTGTGCGTTGAAACTGGTGCTTGCGATGCTTGCGGTGGGAGTTCCGCTTGCGGTAGTTTGAGATTTTGCGAGCAATGCCCCAAACAAGCAACACGCTGAAGAACAGAATGATACCAATGAGCATACCTGTCGAGAGGTTGTCGCCCTTGACGCGTGACCACATCTCGAGCATCTTATCAGTACGGTTACCCGAGTCGTGCATCACAGCACAGCGGTTAATCACCGAGCGACAAGGATACAACACAGGGTCGGTATATACGCTATCAGAGCCCTCGATAGGGTTGCCCTCAGCATCTACGAAGAGGTAGCTAAGGTCGATAGGCTCATCGTAGTCCTCAGGCGAGCTAATCTCGTCCAAGACCTCCTCGGTGGTCACCACGCTAACATATCCCGTAGCATCCATATTGCGGATAGCATTCTCAGGCATACACATAAAGTCGATGAAGTAGCGTGCAGCACGTGTATTTACAGCATACTTAGGAATCACCCAGCCGTCGAACCACACAACGCTGCCCTCCTCGGGAACGGTGTAGGCGAGCTCAACATCGACTGCGGCAGCCTCCTCGATAGCCCATACAGCGTCGCCACTCCACATCAAGTTGATCCAAGCCTTCTCCTGGGTCATCATCTCCTTGCCAAAGTCGGCCTCCCAGCCAGCAACGAGCTCCTTCATACGCTTCAAGTAGCTCTCAACAAGAGCGATAGACTCGTCTGAAGAGTCGTACATAAGCTCGCGGATGGTCTCGATATCGAGCATCTCATCCTCGCCCAAGGTGCCATTCTTGCGACCCTCAAGGGTCTTGGCATAGATGAGGATTGGCGAGTATACATCACGGAAGGCATCCTTGACAAGAATCTTATCCTGGAGACGTTTGTCGAACATCAAGTCCCACGACATTGCCTCCTCCTGGGTAACGTAGGCAGCGTTGTAGAGAATACCTGTGGTACCCCACATATAGCCTACGGCGTAGTCGTTAGGGTTCTTACCCTCGGGAGCCTCGAGCAGCGAGAACTGCTCCTTGATATAGGGCGATACGCAACCGAAGTAGTTGATGCCCTTCTCGTTGATCTCCTTCTCGAACTCAGGTGTGATGATAGGTAGCAGCAGCTCGTTACGCATCATACGCTCGACGATATACTCCGATGGGCAGACAACGTCGAAGTCGGCCATACCGTTCTCAATCTTAGCGAGCATCACCTCGTTGATGTCGAATGTCTGGTAGACAATCTGCACACTCTCGCCAGTCTGCTCCTCGTACCACTCCTCGAACTCGGCGATGAGGTCCTCGTCGATGTAGTCACCCCAGTTGTAGACCTTGAGTGTGTGGGCACGCTCGTCGCTAACGCCACAGCCCACAGCAAAGAGGGCTACGATAAGTGCTAAGCTATGTAGAATAAACTTTTTCATCGGCGTACACGGTTTTTAATTGTTACCTGCTTCTGCTGCTCCTCGGCACGCTTAGCCTGGCGGTTAGCACGGTAGTTCACGATGATGAGCAACACCACCACAACAACCAAGATAATGGTCGAAAGTGCTCGAAGCTCTGGCGTGAGACCTCCCTTGCGGGCATCGGCATAGATATATGTCGAGAGGGTCTGCAGGCCATCCGTACCATTGGTGAAGATGGTCACAGCGAAGTCGTCGATAGAGAGCGTGAAGGCAAGGATGAAGCCCGAGATCATACCAGGACGAATCTCTGGAATGATGATACGTCGCATTGCCTGCATTGGCGTAGCACCAAGGTCGAGAGCCGCCTCGTAGATGTTTGGGTTCATCTGTGTGAGTCGTGGCATAACGCTGAGTACAACATATGGTGTACAGAAGGCGATATGTGCCAGAATCACAGTGGTATATCCCTGAGTTACGCCCAACGACACGAAGAGCAAGAAGAGCGAGATACCTGTGATGATATCGGGGTTAAGGATAGGGATATTGTTCACAAAGTTGATAGTACGTCGCTTGCGATGGCTCAAGTCGTGAATACCGATAGCGGCAATCGTGCCAAGCAGTGTCGATACCACAGCTGCAACCAATGCGATGATGATGGTGTTCTGCAGAGCATCGACCAACGAGTAACGAACGCCGCCCGAGAAGAGCGAGGTGTACAACTCGGTAGAGAAACCTGTCCAGTTACCCAAGACCTTCGACTTGGTGAACGAGAAGATGGCAATAATGACGATTGGTGCGTAGAGCATCACGAGCAGAAGCACCAGATATCCAGCAGATAGTACACGTTTCATCATAGTAGTCCCTCGTTAGCACCATCCTCCGACGATGAGTCGGTGAAGAGCGATGTGATACCTATAATAATAAGCATAATCAACGACAAGGCTGCACCATAGTGCCACATACCGTTGTTGATATTCTCCTGAATCGTCGTACCGAAGAGCTTGATGTTGTTCATCGTGAGCAACTCGGCAATGGCGAAAGTCGAGATTGTAGGCATAAATACCATCATAATGCCGCTTACGATACCAGGCATTGAGAGTGGGAATACCACGCGTGTAAAGACCTGACGTGGTGTGGCACCAAGATCCTCAGCAGCCTCGATAAGCGAGTGGTCCATCTTCTGCAAGACGTTGTAGATAGGGTAGATCATAAATGGCAAGAAGTTATAGACCATACCAAAGATTAGGGCACCCTCGCCAAGAGGAAGACGCAAGAAGTCGAAGAGGGCCACCGTAGCAAGTGTACGTACCAGTACGTTGATCCACATCGGCAGGATGAAGAGCATCACCACAAGACGTGCTGTCGAGAGCTGAGCACGCGACAAGATGTAGGCTGCGGGATAGCCTAAGATGATACATATGATGGTGGTAATCAGTGCTATGCCAATAGAGTAGATGAAGGTGTTGGCAGCCTCTGGCTGATTGATAAACTTCTCGAAGTTGGCCAACGAGAAGCCTCCATCATTGGTCTGAAAGGCGTAGACCATTACAAGAATGAGCGGTACCACCACAAAGATCGCAAGGAAGATAACGTAGGGTATACTCCAAGTGCGTCGTCGTGAGAAAAATTTTACCAAACTATTCATTCTTCTTAGTTAACGAACAATTATAATTCAATAAAACGTTTAAACTGTGTTAATTACGCTTTGAGATGCGTAGTGCTGATGGGGCAATGGTGATACCCACCTCGTCGAGGTCCTCCCATACGTCGTGAGTGTTGACATAGACATTCTCTCCAACGTCGGTACCCACTGTGAGGTGGTAGCGGTCGCCCTTGTAGAGGATGAAGCGAATAGTACCCCACGAGATACCATCCTCCGAGTCGTCGGTGAGCTCCACAGCATCGAAGTCGAAGGCTACGTCGACCTCCTCGCCCTGATCGAAGCCCTCCAAAGGCTGGCACTCGAAGCTCTCGCCGAGCATCTCAACGTGAGTAGAGTCGATGATAGTACCTGTGACGTGGTTCTCGGTACGCTCCTTGTGCATAACGTGGATGTCGGCAGGCTTGATCATCATACCCACCTCGCTGCCTACCTCGAAGCAGTTGTAGTCCTGAATCATAATCTCGTAGCCGTCAGGAGTCTCCACAAACATCTCGTAGTGAACACCCTTGAAGACACACGAACGCACTGTGCCGTGGAACATTGCTGCCTCGGCATTGCGGATGATGTAGACATCCTCTGGACGAACAACAACGTCTACTGGAGTATTCTCGCCGAAGCCCTCGTCGATACACTCGAACTCCTTGCCCAAGAAGCTCACAAGGCGATCCTTGATCATCGTAGCGTTGAGGATGTTACTCTCGCCGATGAAGTCGGCAACAAAGGCGTTGCAAGGCTCGTTGTAGATATCTGTAGGTGAGCCAATCTGCTGGATTACACCCTCGTTCATCACGACGATAGTGTCGGAGAGTGTAAGTGCCTCCTCCTGGTCGTGTGTGACGTAGACAAAGGTGATGCCGAGCGAGCGGTGCATCTCCTTGAGCTCCATCTGCATATCCTTACGCATCTTGAGGTCAAGAGCTGCCAAAGGTTCGTCGAGCAACAACACCTGTGGACGGTTGACAATAGCTCGAGCGATGGCCACACGCTGCTGCTGACCACCCGAGAGCGACTGCACGTCGCGGTGCTCGTAGTCGGTCATACCCACCATTTTAAGGGCACGCTTGACACGCTGCTCGATCTCCTTCTTGTCGACCTTCTGAAGCTTGAGGCCAAAGGCGATGTTGTCGAAGACATTGTAGTTAGGGAATAGGGCGTAACGCTGAAACACCGTGTTCACAGGACGGAGGTGTGGAGGTACATCTGTCATAACCTCGCCTCCGATACGGATTTCACCCTTTGTGGCACTGTTGAAGCCGGCCAAAAGACGCAGTAGTGTGGTCTTACCACAACCCGAAGGGCCAAGAATTGTGAGGAACTCGCCCTTCTTTACTGACAAACTGACATCGTCGAGAATCACCTTGTCGTTGAACGTCTTGGTGATGTTCGAGAGCTCGATGATGTAATTTGATTTCACCATTAAGCAAAAAAGTATTAGTAGTTAATAAACCCCATACGTCGCGACGCAAGCTGTATAAATATCTCCATTTTTCGGCATCTATACGAGCCCCGCCGAGGCGTACAAAAAATCTACAAACTATATACTTGCGTATATATTGTCCACAAATATACGAATTTTTGGTAATAAAATTCGGCTGCATAACTTTTTTTTGTTTTTCGCTCAAAACAGTCATTCGAATATTGAGGGACTATGCTCTGGTAAATAGCGTGTTACATAGTTTAAAACTCGCCGAAGAATTTTTAATATTTCAGGGCAAAATCCTTACTTTATTTGGTGCGATTGCTCGTTTTCGCGTTGCAAGCCTCTCTTTTGTGATTAGCTCGATTGTGGCATTGTGATAGGGTGTGTAATTTCGCTAAATTTCATCGGTTTTTAGGCTGGTGAATTTATGTTTTGAAATTTGAGGTTTATTTTGTATCTTTGCGGCCTGAATATACCTAATTGGTATATCACGAGCAGAAACGAATTAAAAAAATCATAGATTATGGCAGTTGAATTAAAGGATCTAACCAGGAGCGATGAGAACTATTCACAGTGGTACAACGACTTGGTTATTAAGGCGGGTCTTGCTGAGAATTCAGCAGTCCGCGGCTGTATGGTTATCAAGCCTTACGGCTACGCTATTTGGGAGAAGATGCACGAGGTGCTCGACCGTATGTTCAAGGAGACAGGCCACGAGAATGCCTACTTCCCTCTCTTCATCCCTAAGTCATTCTTCTCTCGTGAGGCAAGCCACGTTGAGGGCTTCGCTAAGGAGTGTGCAGTAGTTACACACTACCGCCTCAAGAACGACGAGGAGGGTAAGGGTGTTGTTGTCGACCCAGCAGCTCGCCTCGAGGAGGAGCTCATCGTGCGTCCAACATCTGAGACAATCATCTGGAACACATATAAGAACTGGATCACATCATACCGCGACCTGCCAATCCTCTGCAACCAGTGGGCTAACGTCGTGCGTTGGGAGATGCGTACTCGTCTCTTCTTGCGTACCGCCGAGTTCTTGTGGCAGGAGGGTCATACAGCTCACGCAACTGCTCAGGAGGCTATCGAGGAGACAGAGCGTATGATCAACGTCTACAAGACCTTTGCTGAGGAGTGGATGGGTGTGCCTGTAATCGTAGGCCACAAGTCGCCAAACGAGCGTTTCGCAGGTGCTGTAGACACCCTCACTATCGAGGCTTTGATGCAGGATGGTAAGGCTCTTCAGAGCGGTACTTCACACTTCTTGGGTCAGAACTTTGCTAAGGCCTTCGACGTGCAGTACACATCTAAGGAGGGTAAGCAGGAGTACGTTTGGGCAACATCGTGGGGTGTGTCAACACGCCTTATGGGTGCTTTGATTATGGCTCACTCTGACAACAATGGTCTCGTTCTTCCTCCAAAGCTCGCACCTATCCAGGTTGTTATGGTGCCTATCTACAAGGGCGAGGAGCAGCGTCTTCAGGTCGTTGCTCGCTTCGAGGAGATGGCCAAGGAGCTTCGTGCTAAGGGTGTATCTGTTAAGATCGATGCTCGCGACAATGTCCGCTCAGGCTTTAAGTTTGCTGAGTACGAGCTCAAGGGTGTGCCAGTGCGTCTCGCTCTCGGCCCTCGCGATCTCGAGAACGGCACTATCGAGCTTGCTCGCCGCGACACTCTCACCAAGGAGTCAGTATCGCAGGAGGGTCTCACAGACCGCATCGTAGCTCTTCTCGATGAGATTCAGGCAAACATCTTCAATAAGGCTCTTGAGTATCGTAACTCTATGATTACCAAGGTTGACACTTGGGAGGAGTTCCAGCAGGTGCTCAATGAGAAGGGTGGTTTTATCTCAGCACACTGGGATGGTACACCTGAGACAGAGCAGGCTATCAAGGAGGCTACAAAGGCAACCATCCGTTGCATTCCTATGGATGTTGTTGAGGAGGAGGGTACTTGCGTATTCTCGGGCAAGCCTTCGAAGTTCCGTGTGCTCTTTGCAAAATCATACTAAATTTGTTGTGATAATGGGTCATTCTCGGCCCATCCCCAAAAGTAAGACCCCTCGGGCTGTACGTTTTAGTACTATCCCGAGGGGTCTTCTTTTGCGATAGACCAAGCCTAACCCCTTCTAACAACAAATGCTTTCTTGTGATAAGGCAGACATCTGCGGCCTCTCAATCATTGCCCTGAATGGGACGTACGCCAAGTACTACCCATCCAGGGCAATCTCTTTATCGAGGCCACATCTGCAGCCTTCTGACAAGAAATTCCCCTCTTGTAAACTGTCGCTCGCAAGAAATCTATTGTTTTCGTGATAAGGTGGCATCTGCAGCCTCTCAATCATTGCCCTGAATGGGACGTACGTCAAGTACTACCCATCCAGGGCAATCTCTTTATCGAGACCACATCTGCAGCCTTCTGACAAGAAATTCCCTCTTGTTATCTGTTAATTATCCTCTTTTTTGTCCATCTCTCGAGTGCGTGCGTACGCAAATAATAAGGTTGGGGCGTTTTTATTTCCAAGAATTTTTTGTACCTTTGTCTATGGATATTACTTTGCCGAAAATAAAACCTTAAATAGTATGATTAAGAGACTGAAATCACTCCTTATTGCTGTGGCGGCATTGGCTACAGCATCGACGGCCATTGGCTCTGAGCCTCAGGTCGTTACACCTAACTACACGCTCGCTGAGCAGTTCTCGCCAGCACGCGTACGTCGTCTTGTGCCTCAGACCGTGGTGCGTCCTAACTGGTTTGAGTCGAGCAACAAGTTTTGGTACAAGTGGCAGACTATCGACGCCATCACCTACTACATTGTAGATCCACAGGCTGGTCGTCAGACAGAGCTCTGGACAATGGCAGAGTTGGCAGAGAAGGTGACCCTAGACTCGTCATACCCATTTGATGCTCAGCATCTTCCAATCTCAAATATTAAACTCGAGGAGGACAAGTATGTGCTCTTCGACATTCGTCCAGGTGATGCCATTGTCGAGAACAACATCTATGCACCAAAGGATGAGAAGGGCAAGGCTCTCGTGCTCCACTACAAGTGGGACATCGTAAAGCGTGAGCTTACTCGCATCGAGAAGCGTTTGGGTCGCTTCCCAGAGTGGGCAAACGTGTCGCCTGATGGCAAGATTGCTGTATATCAGAAAGATAACAATTTGTGGTATATGTCTGTCGAGGATGTCGAGAAGTTTATCGTAGATCCTAAGGACTCAACAATTGTGGAGCACCAGATTACCACTGACGCTACCGATGCTACTGCTTACCACTGGTTTGAGGACTGCATCGAGCAGCTCAAGGAGGGTGAGCGTTACCGCGTATTCTTGCAGTGGTCGCCCGACTCTAAGCACTTTGCAACAGTGCGTAGCAACACAGAGATGTTGCTCGACTTCTGGGTTATCAACATTCTCAAGAAGCGTCCTGAGCTCTTCTCTTATAAGTATCAGATGCCTGGTGAGCAGAGCCCTGACTTCTGGCTCGAGTTGTTCGATACCGAGAAGTTCGAGTGCCGCAAGGTGGAGATGGCAAAATACAAGGAGCAGATGCTCTTCATCTGCAACAAGCCTTACGACCACGCCGATGCCTATGACCGTCCAGTGCGTGTTGTATGGCAAGGTGACAACTCTAAGTTCTATGTCATCCGTCAGAGCCGCGACATCAAGCGTGCCGACCTCTGCGTTGTAGATGTCGAGACAGCAACAGCTAAGGAGGTTGTTACTGAGTCGATGAACACATCTATCGAGTGGCATAACCCTACGCTCATCAACTCAGGTAAGGAGCTTGTACAGTGGTCGGAGCGTACTGGCTGGGCACACCTCTATCGCTACACTGCTGATGGTGAGCTTGTTAATCAGATTACTAAGGGTGAGTGGCACGTCTCAAATGTCCTCGGTGTGGACGATGCAAAGCGTGTTATTTACTTCACCGCAACGGGCTATAACAAGGATGAGAATCCATACTACCTGCACCTCTTCCGTGTGAACTATGATGGTACAGGTCTCAAGCAGCTCGACCCTACAGGCTTTAATGGCGAGTTCTCACTCTCGGACGATCGTCGCTTCTTCACAACTACCTACTCGCGTGTTGATGCTGCTCCAGTTTCAGAGCTTTATACCACTGAGGGTCGCAAGGTTATGGCATTGCAGGCTGTTGACATCGAGCCACTTATGGCTACTGGCTACTGTTATCCTGAACCATTCGTCGTAAAGGCTGCTGATGGCATAACCGACCTCCACGGCGTGATGTACAAGCCTTACGACTTCGACCCATCGAAGAAGTATCCTATCATCGAGTATGTCTACCCAGGTCCTCAGACTGAGGCTGTTGAGCAGTCGTGGTATCATCCGCAGATTCGTACCGACCGCCTTGCTCAGCTCGGCTTCATCGTAATCACTGTTGGTAACCGTGGTGGTCACCCTGACCGCTCAAAGTGGTATCACAACTACGGCTACGGTAATATGCGTGACTATGGCCTCAAGGATAAGGTTGTAGCGGCACAGCAGCTCGCAGCACGCTACGACTTTATTGACATTGAGCGTGTCGGCATCCACGGCCATTCGGGTGGCGGATTTATGTCGACTGCCGCTATCTTGATGTATCCTGATTTCTTCGACGTTGCAGTGTCGTGTGCAGGTAACCACGACAATAACATTTACAACCGCTGGTGGAGCGAGAAGCATCACGGCATTATGGAGAAGGAAACAGACGGCGAGATTGAGTTCGAGTACCGCATTACTGCCAACCCAGAGATTGCTTCACGCCTTAAAGGTAACCTTTTGCTCGTTCACGGCGATATTGATGAGAATGTCCATCCAGGTAATACGTTGCGTGTTGTCGATGCCTTGATTCGTGCAAACAAGCGTTTCGATATGCTTATCCTCCCAGGTCAGCGTCACGGCTTCGGCGATATGAACGAGTACTTCTTCTGGCGTATGGCTGACTACTTCTCGGAGCACCTTCTTGGTTCACGCGAGACGTCGACAGACATCCCTCAGCTTAACAACGACATCCTTCGTTAGTCGCTATGGCTGAGGAACTTAAAATAGCCCACGGTGGCAAACAAGAGTGTTACGACCAGCTTTATAGGCAGGTCGTAACACTTCTTAATGGCGAGAGCGACAAGATTGCCAATATGGCCAATGTAGCTGCTATGATTCACTACACACTCCGTCCGCTTTGGACGGGATTCTACCGTGTTGAGGGTGATGAGTTGGTGCTCGGACCATTTCAAGGCCCTCTTGCCTGTAGCCGTATTGGCTATGGCAAGGGTGTCTGTGGCACGGCGTGGCAGAGTATGCAGACTATCGTTGTAGAGGATGTGGAGCTCTTCCCTGGTCATATCGCTTGCAGCTCATTGTCGCGAAGCGAGATTGTCGTGCCTGTGCTGCACGGCGAGGAGGTTGTTGCTGTCCTCGATATTGATAGCACGGAGGTAGGCACCTTCGACGATATTGACCGAGAGTGGTTGGAGCGTATCGTGGCTCTAATGTAACTAAATAAACCGCACTCTCTGCCATCGTCGCTCGCTCGATGTAGATGCTTCACGCTCCACAATGCCTGTGATGGCATCGGCAGCATCGTCGTGGCGGTTGGCACGAAATAGTCGCTTGTAGGTGGTTAGGTGGGCGTAGAACTCAGGCCAACGTAGGTGCCAGCCGCGTGGCATACGCACAAGGTGAAGCACCGTTGCCGAGTTAGAGAGTATGCGTGCCTCCTTGTTTCCGCTCTGGTGAAACCACTCTACACGCACCTTGGGTACAAGTCTCTGTATGGCACGTGCAAAGCCTCGCCCTCCGTTGTTGCTCTCCACTATGGAGCGTCGCGTGTCGTTGCGTGTAAGCATCTCGGCAACAAGCCTCTCGCTCTCCTCCATAGCCTCTTGTGTGTAGACCACGTCGGTGACATATATCACGCCATCGCTATCGACCGCGTAGCATATCGATGCTAGGTAGTCGTTACCCATATCGGCAGTGTCGGTATAGTTGCCACGTTGCACTATGTCGCGTGGTAGGGTGTCGTACTCACGGAACTTGTCGCTGTATAGCAGACCCTCGCGAGCTGTCGGATGTCCCTGATACATAGCCTCAAAGCGTACTGGGTCGAGGTTCCGTTTTGTGGCAAGCAGCTCGACACTCTGCTGCTCGGGCCATAGTGCCTCTCCCTCAGTGCGTGGGTCGAGCTCTGTTGCTGGCGATGACTTTAGTGCCTCGTAGTTGAGGTATAGCCACTCTCCACTCTCGACCTCGTCGATATCACTCCAAGAGTTCAACATCCTACACCTTTCGCTACGCATCAGCGTGCCGATAAGATCCTCCTCGTGCCAGCGTGTGAAGACTATCAGCTCGCGTGATGTGTTGTGCATTCGTGTGCGTACCACTGAGGTGTACCACTCCCAGCAGTTGCCACGCACCACGGGCGACTGTGCCTCCATAGCATCCTTATATAGGTCATCGAGGATAAAGCAGTCGACGCGGTTGCCCGTCAGCGACCCCTCGCGACCTACAGATAGAAGCTCTCCCTTGCGACCGATTATCTCCACCTCGTCCGAGGTGCGGATATATGCTGCGGGCTTTGTGCCCTGCTTGATTGTTGTCTCGGGAAATAGCTCCTTGTACTCTCGTGAGTCGATGATACGTTGCACGCGACGGTTGAACTTCGAGGCTAATGTGCCCGAGTAAGAGGCTATTGCTATGCGGGTGTCGGGGTCGAGGCCGAGCATATAGGCGGGTAGTAGGGTGGTCGCCCCCACGCTCTTGCCGTGCTGCGGAGGGACAGATACGATGAGCTTCTGTATACGCCCCTGGGCAAAGGCCTCCAATACTTTGTAGTAGCTTGCGTGAAACTGCGTAAGTTCTAGGAAAGGGTAGACTTTGAGTGCAAAGTCGGTGAAGGAGCAGGGTGTTTGTTCCCCTTTTTCTTCTTGTTTTGTCATAATTTTTTAGTTTTAGCCCTGCCCCGATGCGGGCGAATGGGCATTTAGGAAGCTGGCGAAGGCATCGCTTCAAGGTGGGATTAGGCCACGCTTCGTTGAGGTAGATGGTTTAGAGGGCTACTTCGATGAGCTCCTTGAATGAGAAGTCGTTGAGAATCTCCTCGCTGCCTATCGTGGTGTGAAACTCCCACCATATAGGCACGATTCTCTTGATTGGTGCCAGGCGACCCTCCACATTGGTGTCACGCTCACGCTCGATAAGTAGCGTACAAACGAGACGGCAATCTGTGTCGCCACTGGTGTGTTGTACACTGCCTGAGAAGTACTCCTTGCATCCAATCGCTCCCCATAGCTTGTCTGCTACCTCAATGTAGAGTTGATGAGAAACGTTGTACATTGTTGATTTTTTGAAAGTTTTCTTATAAAATTGTTGGATTTTAAAATAAAATGTTTAACTTTGTTGTGCAAATATACGTTCAAAAAATTAATTTGTCAATAGTTTAGTATAAAAATTTAATATAATATAATTTTATATGGATACCATAGGAATGCGTGTAAGGCTTATGCGTAAGCAGCTCAATCTTACGCAAGAGCAACTGGCTCAGCGACTTGGCATTGGCAAGGCCGCTCTATCGATGATTGAGACCAACAAGGCGGGACTCTCGCAGCGCAACAGAAATATCTTTGTTCAAGATTTTAATGTAAACCCTGAGTGGCTTGAGACGGGCAAAGGTAAAATGTTTAATGCCGAACCCGACCTCACCTCATATCTCCATCGTACCGACAAGTCACTTCCTTTGCAGAGTGTGCCTCTCTACTCGATAGAGGGTACTGCAGGTCTTGTGCCTCTCTTTGCTGATAATGAGAAGATTAAGCCTCACGACTTTATCCATATCCCTAACCTCCCTAAGTGCGACGGAGCAATCTATATTGTTGGCGACTCGATGTATCCTCTGCTCAAGAGTGGTGACATTATATTATATAAGCAGCTCTCCGATATTCGTGACGTATTTTGGGGCGATATGTATCTCCTCTCGATCGACATCGACGGCGAGGAGTACATCACCGTGAAGTATGTTCAGAAGTCCGAGCATCCCGGCTTTGTGAAGCTCGTAAGCCAGAATCAGCACCACGCCGACAAAGAGGTCGAAGTGGAGCGTATTCGAGCGATAGCTTTGGTTAAGGCCTCTGTGCGTATGCATACCATCGGGTAATTTCGAGTGATAAGGGGCAATCTTCGGCACCAAGCTCATTGCCCCGAATGGGGATGTACACCCAGTACACCCCCATCCGTGTCAATTTCGACTTGGCACCAAATCTTACCCCTTCTGACTCGAAATTAGGGTTG
>JAFYSI010000083.1 GCA_017559425.1 Alistipes sp. | reverse complement strand
GTTCATCATATATCTACTCACTCAAGCCAGGTGATAAGATCATTATGTCAGGTCCATTTGGTGAGTTCTTCTTGCCAGATAACCTCTCAGACGATCAGGAGCTCGTATTCATCGGTGGTGGTGCAGGTATGGCACCTATGCGTTCGCACATTATGCACCTCTTCAAGACTCTTAAGACTGGTCGCAAGGTTAACTTCTTCTACGGTGCTCGTTCACTCAAGGAGGCGTTCTACCTCGATGACTACTACCAGATTGAGAAGGAGTTCCCTAACTTCAAGTTCCACCTCGCCCTCGACCGTCCAGATCCAGTGGCTGATGAGGCAGGTGTACCTTATGTTTCAGGCTTCGTTCACAACGTTCTCTACGAGACATATCTCAAGAACCACGACGAGCCAGAGGGCATCATCTACCTTATGTGCGGTCCTCCAATGATGGCACAGTCGGTAGTTAACCTCCTCGATAGCCTTGGAGTGCCAGCGGAGAATATCCTCTTCGATAACTTCGGTGCATAAATTTGCCGAGATAAGGCAGCAGATGCTGCCGCTAACAAAAGTAAATGCGAATGGGCAGTACGCCAAAGTACAGCCCATCCGCATTTCTTTTACTGAGCGTTGCATCTACTACCTTCTATCGAAAAATTTTCTTGTAATATCGGTGCCAAATTAGGCACCCTTCTATCGCTAAATTGTAGAGAGCGATAGCGAAGCATTTGCAACGCTTTGACCCAAAGAGCGAATGGGAAATACACTTAGTATCTTCCATTTGCTCTTTATCTTTATCTGTGCCAAATAAGAGACTCCTCTATCGATAAATTATTCGATGTTATAAGGTGCAATCTGCGACTAATTGGTGGAGTTTTTTTTAGTTTCAATAAGATAATATGAGTAATAATGAGTTATATATTTAATCCATCTAAGCCCATTCTAACCCATCCCTTCCCATTCTACCCCTCCCCTAATCCTCCTTCCGGCCTAATATACTTAATCTTTTGTCTATGCTCTCCTGTGCGAGAAACGGAACAATATCATCTCTTGTCAATTAGCCACTCTTGGGGCGTTGGCAGGAGGTGTTGCGTACTGTTAAAAAGTTAACAGCGAAAATGCTATGATTTTTCGTGTTTATTGTGTAACTTTGCACCGATTTTTGTTGAGCGGATACCTTTTATTCGCTTTTGAGCCATCGAGGTACTCCCAAAAAGGAGTTTGCAGGCTTACCCCTATGGGGTAGTTTCGATGAGCGGTGGCTCGCTGAAATTGACAAAATTGAATATTTAATTGCAATAAAGTATGGCAGAAAAGAGATTTATTACGTGTGATGGTAACTACGCTGCGGCACATATCGCTTATATGTTCTCGGAGGTAGCAGCCATCTATCCTATCACCCCATCATCGACTATGGCAGAGCTTGTTGACGAGTGGTCAGCACAGGGCAAAAAGAACATTTTCGGTGACACTGTGAAGGTGGTAGAGATGCAGTCGGAGGCTGGTGCAGCAGGTGCTGTGCACGGCTCATTGCAGAGTGGTGCTTTGACATCTACATTCACAGCATCGCAGGGCTTGCTCCTTATGGTTCCAAATATGTACAAGATTGCTGGTGAGTTGCTCCCAGGCGTATTCCACGTCTCAGCACGTGCCCTCGCAGCACAGTCGCTCTCAATCTTCGGTGACCACCAGGATGTAATGGCTGTACGCCAGACTGGTTTTGCTATGCTTGCAACATCGTCTGTACAGGAGGTTATGGACCTTGCTGGTGTCGCTCACATCGTAGCACTCAAGGCTCGCATCCCATTCGTACACTTCTTCGATGGCTTCCGTACATCGCACGAGATTCAGAAGATTGAGCTTATGGACGAGGCATCGCTCACAGCGATGTTCGACCGCGAGGCACTCAAGGAGTTCCGCCGTCGTGCCCTCAACCCTGAGCACCCTGTAACTCGTGGTACTGCTCAGAACCCTGACATCTACTTCCAGACACGCGAGGCTTCTAATAAGTTCTATAACGCAGTGCCTGATATGGTAGCTGAGGCTATGACTCAGATTTCAAAGATCACTGGTCGCAACTACGCTCCATTCACTTACTATGGTGCTGAGGATGCTGAGAACATCATCATCGCTATGGGCTCAGTGACTGAGACCATCAAGGAGTGCGTTGACTACCTCCGCACACAGGGCCAGAAGGTGGGTGTTATCACTGTTCACCTCTACCGTCCATTCTCTGCGAAGTACCTCTTCAACGTATTGCCAAAGTCTGTTAAGCGTATCTGCGTTCTCGACCGCACCAAGGAGCCAGGATCTACTGGCGAGCCTTTGTTGCTCGACATCCGCGATGCATTCTACGAGTGCGAGAACCGTCCTATGATCATCGGTGGTCGCTACGGTCTCTCATCTAAGGACACAACTCCTGCACAGATGCTCGCAGTATTCGAGAACCTCGCAGCAGCAGAGCCTAAGAACCACTTCACAGTAGGTATCAACGACGACGTTACAATGCTCTCACTCCCTGTAGGCAAGGAGATCTCTATGGCTAAGGAGGGTACTTTCGAGGCGTTGTTCTTCGGTCTTGGCTCAGATGGTACTGTAGGTGCAAACAAGAACTCTATTAAGATTATCGGTGGCTCTACTAACAAGTACTGCCAGGCATACTTCTCATACGACTCTAAGAAGTCGGGTGGTTACACCTCGTCGCACTTGCGTTTCGGTGACAACCCAATCACTTCACCATACCTCGTAACAACTCCTGACTTCGTGGCTTGCCACGTTCCATCATATGTGGAGAAGTACGACGTATTGAAGGGCTTGAAGCGTGGTGGCTCATTCTTGCTCAACTCTGTAAACGATGCTGAGACAACTTGCCGCACACTTCCTGCACATATGAAGCAGTACCTCGCTAAGAACGGTATCAACTTCTACATCATCAACGCTACTAAGATTGCTCAGGAGCTCGGTCTTGGTTCACGTACCAACACCATTATGCAGGCAGCATTCTTCAAGATTGCCGACATCATTCCTATCGAGAAGGCAGTCGAGGAGATGAAGAAGGCTATCTACAAATCTTACGGCAACAAGGGTGAGGATATCGTAAATATGAACTACGCAGCTGTTGACGCTGGTTGCGAGGCTGTTGTTAAGGTTGAGGTTCCTGCAGAGTGGGCTGAGATCGAGTGCAAGGCTGAGGCTGCTGCTATCGACACAACAATCCCAGCGTTCGTTCGTGAGGTATGTAAGCCTATCGACGCTCTCAAGGGCGATATGCTCCCTGTATCGGCATTCAACGG
>JAFYSI010000082.1 GCA_017559425.1 Alistipes sp. | reverse complement strand
TCGATTAAGATTCAGTGGAAGAAGTGGTTGTATGCAGGCGTGTCGCTCGGCGTGCTTATCTTCTTGTTCCCACCGCTCTATGGTGAGGGTCACGGCAGTTTTGGCTCGTTGATGTCGGGAGGTACTGAGGAGTTGTTCGATAACTCTATCTTCTACTCGTTCAGCGACGCAGACTGGTTTCTTATCATCTACCTTATCGCCATCATGCTCTTCAAGGTTGTGGCTATGGCTACTACAAATGCTGCTGGTGGTGTGGGTGGTACCTTTGCTCCTTCGCTCTTTGTGGGAGCCTTTGCTGGTGCTACGATAGCCGTCATCTGTCGCGTGGTCTTTGGCTGGGAGGTGTCGATTACCTCGTTTACGCTTGCCGGTATGGCGGGTGTGATGTCGGGCGTTATGAAGGCTCCGCTCACGGCAATCTTCCTTATCGCTGAGCTCTCGAATGGCTACGGATTGTTCATCCCGCTGATGCTTGTGTCGTGTATCTCGTTTGCTGTTAACTATAGCCTCGATCGCGACTCTATCTACACCAAGCAGTTGCGTATGCGTGGTGAGCTGCTCACGCACGACAAAGATTCGTCGGCCTTCGTATTCTTGCGTCTTGATCAGTTGATGGAGACCGACTTTATCCGTATCCGCGAGTCACTCACGCTTGGTGATATTGTGAATATCATCTCGTCGGCACGCCGCAACATCTTCCCAGTGGTGGATAACTATGGCAAGCTGCTCGGTGTGGTGCAGCTCGATGACCTGCGTCACGATATGTTCAACCGCGACAAGTGGCACACCTCGATTATGCACTATATGATTCAGCCACCCGATAAGATTCTCGACAATGAGATGATCCAGAGCATTATGCCTCGCTTCGAGCAGAGCAACACCTGGATGCTGCCCGTTGTCGACAAGCAGGGTCACTACCTCGGCTTTATCTCAAAGTCCCGTATCTTGAACTCATACCGTGAGGCTCTTGTAAATGTATCGCAGGCCGACTAACAATGAATGAATAACTGAATAAAATATAAAAAAACGAAAATAGATTATGGCATTACAATGTGGTATTGTAGGACTTCCAAATGTTGGTAAGTCGACACTTTTTAACTGTTTATCGAATGCACGTGCTCAGGCGGCAAACTTCCCTTTCTGTACTATCGAGCCTAACGTGGGCGTTATCACCGTGCCCGATGAGCGTCTCACGAAGCTCGTCGAGATCGACAACCCTAAGCGTGTTGTGCCAACAACAATCGAGATTGTAGATATCACAGGTCTCGTGAAGGGCGCCTCTAAGGGTGAGGGTCTTGGCAACAAGTTCTTGGCAAACATCCGTAACACAAACGCTATTATCCACGTGTTGCGCTGCTTCGAGAATGAGAATATTACGCACGTTGACGGCAGCGTAGACCCAGTGCGTGATAAGGGTATTATCGACACCGAGCTTCAGCTCAAGGATCTCGAGACCATCGAGAATCGTATTGGTAAGTGCCAGAAGCAGGCTACTGCGGGCGATAAGAATGCTAAGCGTCAGTACGACATCCTCTGCCGCTATAAGGAGGCTTTGGAGCAGGGTTTGTCGGCTCGTACCGTGGAGCTCACTCCTGAGGAGCGTAAGACAGTATTCGATCTCAACTTGCTCACTGATAAGCCAGTGTTGTATGTTTGTAATGTCGACGAGGCATCTGCTGTAAATGGCAACCAGCACACCGAGGCTGTGCGTGCAGCTATCGCTTCGGAGCGTGCCGAGATGCTTATCGTTGCAGCCTCTGCTGAGGCCGATATTGCCGAACTTGAGACCTTCGAGGAGCGTCAGATGTTCTTGCAGGATATGGGTCTTGAGGAGTCGGGTGTGAGCCGCTTGATTAAGGCTGCTTACCGCCTTCTCGACTTGCAGACATTCTTCACTACAGGTGCTGATGAGAGCCGTGCGTGGACCTTCCGCCGCGGTATGAAGGCACCTGAGACTGCAGGTATCATCCACACCGACTTTGAGCGTGGCTTTATCCGTGCCGAGGTTATCAAGTATGCCGATTATGTCGAGCTTGGCTCGGAGCGTGCTTGCCGCGATGTGGGTAAGATTGGCATCGAGGGTAAGGAGTATGTCGTTGAGGATGGCGACATTATGCACTTCTTGTTTAACGTTTAATAACGCATTGTTATGGAGAAGATGTGGAAATACATCATCCTTGCATCGGCTGTAGTGCTCTCGGCGATGGTGCTTGCTGCGGCATACACCAATCCTTCGCGTAATGCTGGCACTATCTCTGTAGTAGGCCTTGGTGAGACAGAGTTTGTCTCTGACCTTATCGTGATTCGTGGTGCCATCGTGGTGAACAACGAGGATGCTGCTGCGGGATATACCGAGCTCGAGGCTAAGTGCAAGAAGATTACCGACTTCCTCGTCTCTAAGGGTGTTGAGGCTGATGGTGTCACCTTTGCTATGCCTTCGATTTCGGAGGATTATGAGGATATCTACGATGATGGTAACTACGTTGGTCGCAAGAAGAGTGGCTATAACTTCTATCAGTCCTTCACCATCGAGTCGAAGGAGGTTGATAGGGTTGAGGCTGCTGCTCGCGAGCTCCCTTCGCTTATGACCCAGGGTGTTATGGTGTCGGTCTACGAGCCTATGTATTACTACACAGAGCTCGAGAGCGTCAAGCACAACCTCATCGCTGCTGCTGCTGAGGATGCACGCCTTCGTGCTGAGCTTATCGCCACAAACTCAAATGCTCGCCTCGGTCAGTTGGCAACATCGCGTGCTGGTGTCTTCCAGATTACTGCAGCTACGGGTGATGAGGAGTTCTTGGCAGGTGGTTCGTTCAACCTCTTATCACGCGAGAAGAAGGCACGCGTAACGGTGCGTGCCGAGTATAAGATTAAGACAAACTAATAGTGTAAAAGCTTAAAATTACAGACATTATGACAAGAGAAGTAAGAGTGAGATTCGCTCCAAGCCCTACAGGCCCATTGCATATTGGTGGTGTTCGCACCGCACTTTACAACTACCTCTTTGCACGCCGTCACGGTGGCAAGATGATTCTTCGTATCGAGGATACTGACTCACAGCGTTTCGTTCCTGGTGCTGAGGAGTATATCATCGAGTCGTTGAAGTGGTGTGGCATTGAGATTGATGAGGGTGTCGGCTTTGGTGGCCCACACGCTCCATACCGTCAGAGCGAGCGTCGCGAGATCTACTTGCAGTATGCCAAGCAGCTCGTTGAGGCTGGCTGGGCTTACTATGCCTTCGATACTCCTGAGGAGCTCGACGCTTTGCGTAAGGAGGCAGAGGACGCAGGCAAAACATTTGCTTATAACTTTGAGGTGCGTGAGAAGTTGCCTACATCCCTTAGCCTTTCAGCAGAGGAGGTTGAGGCACGCATTGCTCGTGGCGATCAGTGGGTAGTACGCTTTAAGATGCCTGAGAACGAGGTCGTTAAGATGGATGACTTGATTCGTGGTCACGTTGAGGTGAACACCTCTACGCTCGACGATAAGGTGCTCTACAAGTCTGCTGACGCACTTCCAACATACCACCTTGCAAACATCGTCGACGACCACCTTATGGAGATTTCGCACGTTATTCGTGGTGAGGAGTGGTTGCCATCGTTGCCTTTGCACTACTTGCTCTACCGTGCCTTTGGTTGGACCGATTCGCAGCCAGAGTTTGCACACCTCCCATTGCTCTTGAAGCCTACGGGTAGTGGTAAGCTCTCTAAGCGTGATGGCGACAAGATGGGCTTCCCAGTATTCCCACTCTTCTGGACATC